>DASUPQ010000815.1 GCA_036280995.1 Actinomycetota bacterium
ATGGTGGCCCCGGTGCCCTCGCCAAGGGCGGCCTCGCAGTCCGGGGAGCCGCACCAGGCCAGGCGGTAGAACCCGCCGGCGCCGACCCGCTCTCGGAGCTCGGCGAGGTCGTCGACCGGGTAGGTGTGGGCCTCGCGGTAGGCCAGCGACTCGGCGTGGAGGCCGCGCTGGAGTTCGTCGAGCAGGTCGCCGGCCGCGGCCGCCACCCCGTCGATCGGGACCGGGTCCTTGGAACGGGTGTCGCGGCGGACCAGGGTGACCTGGCCGGCGGCGAGCTCGCGGGGGCCCAGCTCGACCCGGACGGGGACGCCCTTCAGCTCCCAGTCGACCGAGCGGCGGCCGAACGACAGGTGGAAGCGGCGGTCGACGTGGGTGCGGACTCCCTCGCCGCGCAGCTGCTCGGCGAGCTTGTCGACGGTCTGGGAGACCTCGCCCTCGGCCAGGGGGAGCAGCACCACCTGATGCGGGGCGATGGCCGGGGGCAGGCGCAGCCCGTGGTCGTCGCCGTGGGTCATGATCACCCCGCCGAGCATGCGGGTGGAGCTGCCCCAGGAGGTGGTGGCCACGTACTCCCGCTTGCCCTCGGACGACAGGTACTGGATGTCGAAGGCGCGGGCGAAGTTGTGGCCCAGGTTGTGGCTGGTCCCCATCTGGAGGGCCTTGCCGTCTCGCATCAGGCCCTCGCAGGTGTAGGTGCGGTCGGCGCCGGCGAACCGCTCGGCGGCCGACTTCTCCCCCGTCACCACCGCGCAGGCCAGGGTGTCCTCCATGAACGCCCGGTACACCTCGAGGGCGAGCATGGTCTCGGCCTGGGCCTCCTCGTAGGTGGCGTGGGCGGTGTGGCCCTCCTGCCAGAGGAACTCGGTGGTGCGCAGGAACAGCCGCGGCCGCAGCTCCCAGCGGACGATGTTGGCCCACTGGTTGATCAGCAGCGGCAGGTCACGGTGGGACTGGATCCACTTGGCGAACAGGTGGTTGATGACCGTCTCGGAGGTCGGCCGGACCACCAGCGGCTCGGCCAGCTGCTCCCCGCCGCCGTGGGTGACCACCGCCAGCTCGGGCGAGAACCCCTCGACGTGCTCCTTCTCCTTCTCCAGGAAGCTCATGGGGATGAACAGGGGGAAGTAGGCGTTCTGGACCCCGGTGGCCTTGATCCGCCGGTCCATGTCCGCCTGCATGAGCTCCCAGATGGCGTACGCCCACGGCCGGATGACCATGCTCCCCCGGGCCGGGCCGGTCTCGGCAAGCTCGGCCCGGGCGACGACGTCCTGGTACCACTGGGGGAAGTCCTCCCCCTGGGGGGTGAGCACGGCCTCGTTGGCCACGATGGGTCCCGCCTCCTTCTGGTTTTCGAGGGGTTCGGGAGGCAGTCTAGAACAACGCCCTTGTCAGGTCCTTGCGATACCGGGCGGTGAGCGGATGGTCGTCGCCGAGGAGGCGGAAGACATCCAGCATCAGGCCGCGGGCCTTGTCGCGGGTCTCGCCCGGGCCCTCGCGGACGGCGGCCAGGAGGGTGGCCAGGGCGGGGTCGGCCTGGCCGTCGGCGGCCTGGCCGGCGGCGGCGGCGAAGCGGGAGCCGGGATCGGCGGCCTCGGCGGCCAGGCGGGCGCTGGCCAGCAGCACGGCGACCTCGGGGTCGTGCTCCACCGGGCCGAGGACTTCGATCGCCTCGGCCGGGCGGCCCTCGCGCAGGGCCAGGTCGGCCAGGCCGGCCCGGGCGGCGACGTTGTCGGGGTCCTCCTCGAGGACCTCGCGCCAGCGGGCGGCGGCCTGGGCGGGGTCGAGCTCGGCCGCGGCCGCGGCGGCCCGGTCGGCCTCGCTGGGCAGCAGGGACTCGACGAACCGCTCGACCACCTGCGCCGGCTGGGCGCCGACGAACTCGTCGACCAGGCGGCCGCCGGCGAACGCCTTGACCGCCGGGATGCCCTGGACCTGGAAGGCCATGGCCAGGCGCTGGTTCTGGTCGACGTCCACCCGGGCCAGGACGACCTCGCCGCCGTGGCGCTCGACGGCCCGCTCCAGCACCGGCGCCAGGGCATGGCAGGGGCCGCACCAGTCGGCCCAGAAGTCGACCAGCACGGGCACCGTCTTGGACCGTTCCAGCACCTCGGCCTGGAAGGTGGCTTCGGTCACGTCATAGACAAGATCGCTCATACCCTTGTAGGTACGCCTGCCTGCGCCCCTCCCGCAACGTCAGCCCGGCGCGGGCGGGTCGAGCTGGTCGGCGTGCTCCTCCAGATGGGCGACGGCGAACCGGTCGACGATCTCGGCCACCGTCATGTCGCCGAGGGTCTGGTGGTGGCCGGTGCGGGCCATGGCCTGGGCGTCGAGGCGGTCGAGCAGGGCCAGGACCACGGCGACGCCCTCGTCGACCCGGCCGAGGAGCCGCTGAGGGTCCTCGCGGCGGTCGCGCTCGATGGCCGCGATCCGGTCCGGGTCGGAGGAGACCCGGCCGAACTCGGTCTGGCGGCCGGCGGCGATCAGCTCGGCCTGCTGGGCCCAGTAGGGCAGCATCTCGGCCACGTGGGCCAGGACCTGGCCCCGGTCCCAGCGCTCCCCCGACTCCGGGTCGGGGTCGGTCAGGGCGCCGTCGGGCAGGACCACGGCGCTGGCCCGGATCCGCCCGGCCGCGGCCAGCAGCCGCCCGGCCCGATCGGTCCCGGTACCCGGGTCCCGGGCGCTCACTGGCCCAGCCTCGGGCGCATGCGGTCGGGGTCGGGCTGGAAGGCGGGGGCGTCGCCGGCCACGACCCGGTTGGCGAGCACGCCCAGGCCGGACACCTCCAGCTCGACCTCGTCGCCGGGCTGGAGGTAGGGGTACTTGTCGGCCCCGTGGACCAGCGACAGCTCCAGGATGCAGCCGGTCCCGCAGGTGCCGGACCCGAGCACGTCGCCGGGGCGCACCGGGGCCGCCTCGCTGGCGTAGACCAGCATCTCGGCGAAGCTCCACCACAGCCCGTCGAGGTCGGCCCGCGACCACTCGACCCCGTTGACCGTGGCCGTCATCACCGCGCTCGGCACCTCCCGCAGCCCCCCGGGGGCGAACTCGGCCGTCGTGACCAGCGTCGGGCCGAGCGAGGTGGCGAAGTCCTTGCCCTTGGCCGGGCCCAGCGACAGCGCCATCTCGCGCCGCTGCACGTCCCGGGCCGACCAGTCGTTCATGACCATGAACCCGGCGACCGTCGCGTCGGCGTCGTCCAGGCCCAGGTTGGCGCCGCCGCGGCCGAGCACGCAGGCCACCTCGAGCTCGTAGTCGAGCTCGGCCGAGCGGGGCGGGGCGGCCACCGGGTCGCCGGGGCCGAGCACGGCCGCCGGGTTGGTGAAGTAGAAGATCGGCAGCTCGTACCAGTCGGGGTGCATCTCCTTGCCGCGGCGCGACCGGGCGGTGCGGACGTGCTGCTCGAAGGCGTAGAAGTCGCGGATCGACGGCGGGCTGGCCACGGGGGCGAGCAGCCGGGCCGAGGCCAGGGGGACCGGGTCGCCGTCGGGCCGGGGCCGCAGGTCCGAGTCGGCGTTGGCGGCCATGGCCAGGTCGAGCACGGCGTCCAGCCCGGCCTGGCCGTCGCCGCCGGCCACGGGCACGATCAGCTCCCCGTCCAGGTAGCCCACCCGGGCCGTCCCGCCATCGGCCACATAGCGGCAGATCCTCATGGCGCTCACCATACCGCGCCCGCCGGCCAGGTTAGGATTGCCTGGTGGACGAGCCCCCTGCCGAGGCCTTCGACGTCCCCTCCCTCGAGGAGGCGCGGGCCGAGGTGCAGCGCCGCACCGGCGAGCCGTACCTCGAGTTCCTGCGCCGCGACTCGATGAGCTGCGGGCTGTACGTGCTCGAGGCCGGAGCCGACGACCCCCAGGAACCTCACCAGGAGGACGAGGTCTACCTGGTCCTGGCCGGCCGGGCCCGGCTGGACGTCGCCGGCCGCGGCCACCCGGTGGGGCCGGGCAGCGTGCTGTTCGTCGCCCGCACCGTCCCCCACCGATTCCACGACGTCACCGAGCGCCTCTCGGTGCTGGTCTTCTTCGCCCCGGCCGAGACGGTCTAGATGGAGGCCTTCATCCGGGCCGTCGTGGATCGCGACGACCAGGTCCTCGACGCGATGGGTGAGGCTGAGCCGATCCGCACCCTCGTGCGGCTCGACGCCGCGATGCGGGGGCTGGTGTTCGGGTTGGACCCGACGACCTTCGAGGCCATGGCGAGCGGGGACCCGGCCCTCGGGCGATGGCTCGAGTGGGTCCTGGAGCAGGACCGCGTCCTGCGGCGCCGGATCGGGTGGTCGCAGCGGGAGGCCGATCTTGCGATCCTCAGAGCCGCGTACCGGGCGGGCGACCTCGCCCTGGTGGTGGGCGCGGGCGTCAGCATGGCGGCCGGGATGCCGGGATGGGACGACCTCGCGCTCGAGATGGTCCGCCGCGCGCTCCATCATGGGACCTCCGAGCACCGGCGCGAGCTGCATGAGCGGCTCCGCGCGTCGCCCGTCGGCGGCCAGGACGGCGGGGGGACGGTGGTCGTCGCCGGTCACGTGTTCGTCGGCCCCTCCGAGCGGCTCGACGAGTTCCTCGACCAGCACCTCGCCCCGGCGAGCCCCAAGACCCGGGACCGGCTCCGGTGGGCCGCGCGCGAGCTCGGCGGGAGGTCCGCCGACCGCAGCGCCGCCCTCCTGACGGCGGGCGAGGCGGCGCTGGCCGTCTTCGGAGACCGGTTGTTCGACGAGCTGCGCCACGTGCTGTTCGACCGGACGCTCTACCGCACGGCCATCCACCCGGCGATCGCCGCCATGGTACGCCCGCCGGACGAGTCGGCGCCGAGGACCCCGCGCGTGTTCCAGATCCTCACCTACAACTTCGACGACCTGCTCGAGACCGCCATCCGTGAGGCCGGACACGAGTCCCGGGCGTACATCTCCAAGGCCGGCCAGGCGGACCTGGGCGGGATCCGGCCCGGCAGGCCCTTCGGCGATGTCGACAAGCCGAGCGCGGTCGACATCTACCATCTGCACGGCTTCGTCCCGGCATCCCGCGGCGTCTACGCCTTCGCGGAGGTCCAGGACGTGGATCTCGTCTTCACGGAATCCCAGTACCGTGCCCACTACGGCGAGGACGCCAGCTGGATCACGCACGTCCAGCGCGCGGCGTTCGGGAACGCACCCAACCTCTTCCTCGGCAGCTCGCTCGAGGACCAGGATGCCGTGCGGCAGCTCACGACCGTCCACGAGCGCCGGCCCGGATGGTTCAACTTCGCCGTCATGCAGCTCCCCGAGGACGCTCGCCGAGGTCGGGAGCGGCTCGGCGGCCAGGACCTGGACGACCTGGGCCGACGCTACCGGGCGATGGGCATCCGGGTCCTCTGGATCGCCGAGTTCGACGAGATCCCAGGGCTGCTGGCGAGCATCGCCGGCCCCGAGGCCAGCTAGCGGCGCAGATAGGGCGGCAGCGGCAGCTCCGGGCCCCGCCAGGGGACGACGTCCTCGGTGGCGAACCGCCCGAAGAAGTTCAGGAAGTGGCCGCCCGCTCCGGTCAGGGCCCGCCGGGCCCGCTCCTTGGCGTCGTCGCCGGACACCGGCACCGACAGCACGGTGCGGCCGTCGCGCAGCGCGGCCACGTAGACGGCCAGGTCGACGACCTGGTCGGCCAGGGTGAACGACAGCAGCCGCCGGGCCCGCGTCCAGAACCCGCCGGCGTTGCCCAGGCTGTCGATCCGGTCCGCGTCCGGGGCGCCCCGCAGCACCAGCACGTCGGTGCCGAACCCCTCCCGGGCGAGCGCCGCCGTGGCGGCCGTGGCCTCGTCGGCCGTGTCCAGCACCGCCATCAGCCGGTTGGTCGTCGGCAGCCGGGTCGGTGGCATACCGTCACGGTACCCTGCCCCGATGGAACCGACCCCCAAGGTGGACCTCGAGACCCTGAGCGACCTGGCCACGCCGTGGTGCGTCCACGTGGTGGCGACCCTGCGGATCGCCGACCACCTGGCCGCCGGCGTCACCGACCTGGAGGGGCTGGCCGCGGCCGCCGGGTGCGACCCGGGCGCCCTCCACCGGGTGCTCGGCCACCTGGTGGGCAAGGGGATGTTCGAGGAGCCGGCGCCGGGCCGGTTCGCCCTCAACGGCCCGGCGCGGGAGCTGCTCGAGGCGGCGCCGTTCCTCGACCTGGACGGCGTCGGGGGCCGCTTCGCGGCCGCCTGGGGCACGCTGCTCGGCTACGTCCGGACCGGCCGGCCGGGCTACGCCGGGCTGTTCGGCCGGCCGTTCTGGGAGGACCTGGCCGCCCATCCCGACCTCGCCGAGGCCTTCGACGACCTCATGGGCCCGGCCGGGCACGGCCCGCCCGACCCCCGGATCCCGCTCGCCGGCGGCTGGGAGGGGGTCCGGGCCGTGGTCGACGTCGGCGGCGGGACGGGAGCGATGCTGGCCGCGCTGCTGCGGGCCCATCCCCACCTGCGCGGCACCCTGGTCGACGTCCCCGCCACCGTGGCCCGGGCGGCGGCGACCTTCGAGGCCGCCGGGGTGGCCGACCGGGTGGAGACCGCCGGCCAGAGCTTCTTCGACCCGCTGCCCGCCGGCGCCGACGTCTACCTGCTCCGGAAGGTCCTGAACGACTGGCCGGACGCCGAGACGGTGGCGATCCTGCGCCGCTGCGCCGAGGCGGCCCGCCCCGGCGGGCGGGTGGTGGTCCTTGGCGGGGTGACCGCGGAGGACGAGCCCCGGCGGCTGACGGTCGAGACGGTCCTGCTCGGCGGCACGACCAGCACCCTGCCCGAGTTCCGGGAGCTGGCCCGCCAGGCCGGCCTGGAGGTGGCGGCGGCCACGCCGCAGGCGGGCCGCCTGGTGGTCGAGTGCCGCCCGGTTGTGGGCGGGACATGAAAGGCTCGGCCTGGTCGGACGCCGGACGCATGCGGGAGGGACGCCGTGCTGCTCGAGGGCAAGAACGCCGCCGTCTACGGCGGGGGCGGGGCGATCGGAGGGGCGGTGGCCAGGGCGTTCGCCCGTGAGGGGGCGCGGGTGTTCCTGGCCGGGCGGACCCGGGCCAGCCTGGAGGAGGTGGCGGCCACGATCAGGGACGCCGGCGGGGCGGCCGAGACGGCCGTGGTCGACGCCCTCGACGGGGCGGCGGTCGACGCCCACGCCGACGCCGTGGCCGCCGAGGGCGGGAGCCTCGACATCTGCATGAACGTGATCAGCCACGGCGACGTGCAGGGGACCCCGATGGTCGAGATGTCGGTGGAGGACTACCTGCGGCCGGTGGCGACGGCCGTGCGGACGACCTTCCTGACCTCCACGGCGGCCGGGCGGCACATGATGCGGCAGGGGTCCGGAGTGATCCTGGCCTTCGGCGGGTCGGGCGAGCCGCCACGCGACTACTACCTTGGCGGCCTCCAGGTCGCCTTCGAAGCCATCGAGTCCATGCGCCGCCAGCTCTCCGCCGAGCTGGGCCGGCACGGGGTCCGGTTCGTGACCCTGCGGACCGGTGGCGTGCCCGAGACGATCCCCGCCGGGATGGAGGGGCGCGAGCCGATCGTGGCCGAGATCGAGCGGCTGACCATGCTCGGGCGGGCGGCCACCCTTGAGGACGTGGGCGACGTGGCCGCCTTCGTCGCCTCCGACCGGGCCCGCACCATGACCGCGGCCACGGTCAATATCAGCTGCGGGTCCCTGATCGACTGACGCGAGATGCGCCGCACGCCGCGCCAGCCCGCCGAGCACGACCTCACCGTCGTCCTGGTCAGGGCCGGGCGCGTGGAGGGGCTGGCGGGGCTGTTCCGCACCGGCAAGCCCAGCGGCTGCTGGGACATACCGCCCCGGGCCACCCCGGCGGAGGCGCGCGCCAGCCAGCTCGGCTGGCAGGCGAGGGCATTCCTATCCGCCTGGAGTGCCGCCGAACCCGATCTCGTTCCCGTCGGGATCGCGGTATGTGGCCTTGCGCACGCCGTTCGAGTAGGTCTCCCGCTTCGCGGGCTCGAGTCCCCGGCCGGCGATCTGGGCGACGAGGGCATCGAAGTCGTCGACGAAGATGGTGTGCATGGCGTGGCCGGCATGCTCGGGCCGGTGCTCGACCGCCAGCGACCGATGCTCGGCGAGCTCCCAAACGGCCTCGGTGTCGCTTGCCACGAACGTCGGCGGGGAGCCGAGCAACCGTTCGTACCAGGCCAGCGCGGCCGCGTAGTCCCTGACGGGAACTCCAGCGAACAGATCGACGGCCATGCCGGCATGCTAGCCGACGCGTACCGCTCAACACCTGCTGTGCCACTGTAGTCCGAGGGAGGTGACGCCAGGATGGAGCAGCGCGTGCGCCTGGCCGCCGGCCGGGTGCGGCTGGCCGCCGATCTGGCCGTACCGGCCGCCGCCAAGGGCGTGGTGCTGTTCGCCCACGGGAGCGGCAGCGGCCGACTCAGCCCCCGCAACCGCCTGGTGGCCGCCATGCTCCAGCGGGCGGGCCTGGCCACCCTGCTGCTCGATCTGCTGACCGCCGAGGAGGAGACGGCCGAACGGGCCGGCGGTCGCCTGCGCTTCGACGTCCAGCTGCTGGCCGGCCGGCTCGCCGCCGCCCTGGACTGGCTGGCCACCGAGCGGCGCACCGGCGGCCTGCCCGTCGGCCTGTTTGGGGCAAGCACCGGCGCCGGGGCGGCGCTGCTGGTGGCTGCCGACCGGCCGGCCGTGGTGGCCGCGGTGGTCTCCCGTGGCGGGTGACCCGACCTGGCCGGGGCCATCCTGGGTCGGGTGCGGGCGCCCACGTTGCTGGTGGTCGGGGGCCGCGACCGGAGAGTGTTGGCGCTCAACCGGGCCGCCCTGGAGGAGCTGGCTGGCCAGGCCCGGCTGGAGGTCGTGCCTGGCGCCAGCCACCTGTTCCCGGAGCCAGGTGCCCTGGAGCGCGTCGCCGAGTTGGCCGTCGCCTGGTTCCTCGCCCACCTGGCCGGGGAACCCGCCTCCGAACAGGCAACCTCCTAGCACTCCAGCCGTAGATCGCGGTCTTCATGGTTGCCAAGGGGCCCTGCGGTCAGCAGTGGCAGGTGCGGGCGCGTGCCTGA
>DASUPQ010000816.1 GCA_036280995.1 Actinomycetota bacterium
GTGTGCCCCCGTACAGTCGGCACGGTGAGCAGCGCCCCTCTGCAGGCGCCGGACCGGCTCGAGGCCCTCGGCCGCGACCACGAAGGCCGGCCACTGCCCGACGTGCGGCGTCGACTCACTCCGCCGGTGTACCTGTCCGAGCCGATGCTCGGCTGGGTCGGGCCGATCCTGGTTGCCGGGGTCGCCGGCCTGCTGCGCTTCTGGCACCTGGGCTATCCGAACCGCGTGCTCTTCGACGAGACCTACTACGCCAAGGACGCCTACTCCCTGCTGCTGTTCGGCCATGTCCGCGACAGCGTCGACAAGGCCAACGAGCGGATCGTCTCCGGCAACGTCGACGACCTGTTCAAGGAGACCCCGAGCTTCTACGTGCATCCCGACGTCGGCAAGTGGCTGATCGCGGGTGGCGAGCGGCTGTTCGGGATGGACTCGTTCGGCTGGCGTTTCTCCTCTGCACTGGTCGGCACTCTGACCGTGCTGGTGCTGTGCCGCCTGGTACGCCGGCTGACCGGCTCCACCCTGCTCGGCTGTGTCGCCGGCATCCTGCTCGCTCTGGACGGCCTGCACCTCGTGATGTCCCGGCTCGCCCTGCTCGACGTCTTCCTGGCGTTCTTCCTGGTCTGCGCGGTGGCGTGCCTGGCGGCCGATCGAGACTGGGGCCGGGTCCGGCTGCTGCGCGCGCTGACCCGCGATGGCCCGGTGACGACCGGTTCCGGTCCGCTGCTGCTGTTCCGGCCCTGGCGCCTGGCCGCCGGCGTGTGCTTTGGCCTCGCCGTCGGCGCCAAGTGGAGCGCGCTGTTCCCGTTGGCCGCGTTCGGGTTGCTGGTCTGGGCCTGGGACTCCTCGGCGCGGCGAGCGATCGGGGTGCGGTGGCCGGTCGCCAAGGCGGCGGTGGTCGACGCCGTACCCGCCTTCTTCTCGCTGGTAGGCGTGGCGCTGCTGGTCTACGTGGCCACCTGGTCGGGCTGGCTGGTGCACGCCGAGCGCTACGAGGAGCAGTTCGGCTCCGACTGGGGCAGCTATGTGAAGAACGACGCCGAGGGCCTCGCGGAGGGCGCGCAGTCGGTGCGCTCGCTGTGGCACTACCACCAGGAAATCTGGGGGTTCCACACCGGCGAAGGCCTCAGCGAGGAGACGCACAGCTACCAGTCGAGCCCGTGGGGCTGGCTGATTTTGAACCGGCCGGTCGCGGTGGACACGCAGACCGACATCGAGGCCGGGACGGCGGGGTGCCCGGACACCGCCGACAAGTGCATCCGTGAGGTGCTTGCGATCGGGACTCCGGCGCTGTGGTGGGGCGGCGTGATCGCGCTGCTTGTGTCCCTGTGGTTCTGGATCGGCGGCCGGGACTGGCGGTTCGGGCTTGCGCTGGTGGGGGTGTTCTCCACCTGGCTGCCGTGGCTCCGCTTCGACGACCGGCCGATCTTCCTCTTCTACGCGGTGGCGATCATCCCGTTCACGGTGATCGCCACGACGCTCGTGCTCGGCACGATCCTCGGGCCGCCGGGCCGGTCGAGGCGGCGGCTCGTCGGCGCCGTGGTAGCCGGGGCGTTCGTGGCGCTGGTGGCCGCGAACTTCGCGTTCTTCTATCCGATCTGGACCGACGGGCTGCTCACCAACGAGAACTGGCTGGACCGGGTGTGGTTCACCCGCTGGATCTGATGCCGGGCCCTCGCCGCGGCGCCCCGTCCTTTCCGGCGCGGGGCCCCGTCCTTTCCGGCGCGGGGTGACCCCGTGCCGGTAGGTCCGGTGCGGGGCCGCCCTGCACCGAACCCGGTTCGGCGTAGGGCCACCCACGACGCGCTGACCATGAGCCTTGAAGCGCACCGCGAGGACGACAGGGTTGCCGAACGTAGGCGGGGGGAACCGGATGCCGGGCTACGACGTGGCCGCGCCCTCGTCACCGAGACGAGGTGGGGGCGTACAACATGCAGGGTTGCCGGAGTATGCTGCTCGTCGACTCCAAGGCTCGAGTCCCCTGGCGCGCATGTCTACACCATGGAGTACGAGGGAACGACTTCGTCAATGGCAGTACGCAGCAACGACCCGGGATCTCGACCTGAGCATCGCTGAGGCACGTTCGTCGGCATGCAGGTCTGCGAGGCGAAGGCAGCCACTCCCGACGTCTGCAGCAACTGAAAGAGCGGAGTGAGCTAGAGTTCCAAGGGTCGCGGCGAGACGTCTTACTCGGAGGGCGCGAAACATGATTCCGCAGCTGCGCAGCGTGCGGTGGTCCGCGCTGAACTCACTCCGACTGTTATCCAAGGGCAGGGACTGCCGGTGAGGCCAGCCACTGAGGGAGGCTCAAACTC
>DASUPQ010000817.1 GCA_036280995.1 Actinomycetota bacterium
CGGCGACCTGGTCACCGCCGGCGGGGTCACCTCCGGCATCGACATGGCCCTGTGGCTGGTCGAGCGGCACTTCGGCGCCGAGCTGGCCGATGCGGTCGCGGCCGAGATCGAGCACCCCCGCCACGGCGAGGTCTGGCGGGCCAGGCCCGGGCCGCCGCCCGCTCCCTGAGGCTCCGCGGCGCCACGGCCCCGTTGCGGTCGCGGCTGGGCGGCGGCACGACCAGGAACAGGGCGATGCCGAGCAGGTCGATCGCCTCCAGCAGGAAGCTCCTACGTAACCACGGACGGGCCGCCGCCTCAGCGCTTCCAGAAGGCCGGGGCCGGGGGGTCCGCCTGGCCGCCCGGCCCCGCGAACGCCCGCAGCACGGCCAGCGCCAGGTCGCGCAGCCGCTCCAGCTCCCGCCCCCCGGGAACTCCAGTCCTCGCCAGCGGCCGCAGCGCGGCGGCCAGTTCCCGCAGCGGCCGAACCGCCGCTTCCACGGCATCCACCGACTCGAGGTCGGCCACCAACGCGTCCACCCCGACCCGCACCAGCCCGAGCCGCCGCGGGAGGTCGTTCCCACCGGCGGGTCCGGGAGCATGGGACGGCATGGAGCCGGCGGGAGCAAATCTGGGGAGAGGGCGATCGCTCTCTAGGAGGGCGGCGAGCCGGGCGGCGCGGTGGCGGTAGGGGGCGAGGTCGGCGCCGCCCAGGGGATGGGCGGCGAACCCGCCGGAGCGACGGCGGCCCGCGCGACCCGGGCCGACCCGGCCGGGGAGCGTGCCGAGGAGGCCGTCGGCCTTGGCAAGGGGGCCGGCCCGGCGGCGGGCCCCGGCGGCCGGGGCATTGGCCTGGAGGCCGCCGAGCGACATGCTGGCCATCGGCATGGCCGCGGCGGCCAGCCCGACCCGCTCGAACATGGTCCAGCCGGCCGGGGCCTCCACGGGCTGCAGGACCCGGTGGACCACGCCGCCCTCGTTGACCACCAGCACGTCGGCGGCCACGAAGGCGGTGAAGCGGCACAGCACCCCGAACCGGAGCGACGTCTCGACGATCCGCCGCTCCAGCTCCCGGTCGGGCGCGGGGTCGGTGGCGTAGCGGTCCTCGAGGTCGCGGAGGTGGGCCCGGGCCCAGGTCGCCCTCAGGGCTGGCGCGTCGCCGCGGGTCGCGGGCACGGTCGCCGACCACGCCCGCCCGGCCGCGTCCCGGCCCCGCACGGTGACCGCCCCGTCCGGCCCGCCCTCGAACCGGCCGCTGACGACCAGCGGCGACCCCGCGAACAGGGCGGGCAGGCGCCGCGGGGCCAGCGACCCCATGTCGACGCCCAGCCCGGCCGGCTCCAGCTCGAGGTCGGTCAGCACCGGCGCCCCGATGCGCCGGTGGACCCGGTCCATCACCTCGTCCAGCCGGTCCTCGCTCTCGACCAGCTCGCAGGCGCCGCCCCCGAGTCCGGCCAGCCGCTTCAGGAACCCCTCGTTGACCGCCGTGTCCACCCCGACGGTGTAGACCTGCACCCCGCCCAGCCGCGGGGCGAGCAGCCGCAGGAGCTGGTCCTCGTTGCCGACCTGCCCGTCGGTCACCAGGACCAGCACCGGGTCGCGCCGGCCAGGCCCGGCCGGCTCGCCGGTCCCCCGCCCACCGAGCAGGTCCAGGGCCCGGCCCAGCGGGGCGGCCATCTCGGTGCCACCTCTGGCCTCCAGCCGCGACAGCCAGTCGACCGCCTGGAAGCGGGCGTGGTCGCTCGCGACCCGCAGGCCGGTTCCCTCCGCCGGGAGGCTGGGCGTGAGCCCCCCGGACCCCCCGACCTCGGGCAGGGTCTCGATCACGTTGTCGAAGGCGAGCACCCCGAAGCGGTCGCGCTCGGTCAGCGAGTCGACCATCCGGGCCACCGCCCGCCGGGCGGCCACCATCTTCCAGCCGCCCATGCTGCCCGACCGGTCCAGCACGAACACGAGGTCCCTCGGGACAACGGTGTCGTCCCCGACCGGCGGCAGCAGGGTCAGGGCGAAGGTCCCGCGGCCCCCCTCGGCGTCCTCAACGGCGGTCACGGCCGTGGTCACCGTGTCCGAGCCCGTCCGGAGCCGGAGCACGAAGTCGCGGTTGGCCCGCTCCCCCGGCTCGACCCTGACCGTCCTGACGCCGTCGCCGTCCTCCTCCACCACCGCGTGGAGGCTGGAGCGGACGCCGCCCAGGCCGAGGCCGGCCGGGTCGATCCGGACCTGGATCGACAGGTCGACCGGGTTCGGGAACCCGGGCAGCAGCACCGGCGGGGTGATCCTGGACGCGTCGGGCACGGCGTCGGTGTCGGGCTCGGTCCCCGACCCGACCGGCTCGTCCTCCAGCAGCGTCCCCGGGATGTACCGGGGCGCCACCACCAGCGGGAACCGGAACGTGGCCTCGCCCTCGTCCCACGGCAGCGGGCCGGTCATGACCAGCCTGACCGTCACCCGCTCACCCGGGAGGAGGTTCCCGACCCGCATGGTGAACACCCCGGGCCGCTCCTCCTCGGCGATCGCCGCCCGCCGGCCCTCCTTGACCGCCGTGTCGTAGTCGGCCCTGGCCTGGCCGCGCTCCTTGAGCACGCCCTCGACCACCCGGTCCCCGACCTCCATGCGGAACTCGGTCACCGCGGCCCGGTCGGGCAGGGGGAAGACGTAGCTCGCCTCCAGCGGCTGGTCGAACCGGTTCCCGAACGTCTGGGTGAGCACGACCCGCGCCACCAGCCCGGTCAGGTTCGCGTCGACGTCGATCGCCTGGAGCGGCAGGTTGCCCCGCTCGGTGACGATCGCCCCGACCCCGGCCTCACCCGCCGCCCCCAGCTCGTCGTCGTGCAACAGGGGGAGGTACGAGGTCATGGCTGCTCCCTTCGAGGTTCGTTCCCGCCCCTCCGCCGGGTCGGGCGCCGAGGCAGGGTCGGGGTCTCCGGACTCGAGGTCGGGCCCGGCCCGGGGGCCGGGTTCCCGGTCCCGCCGGCGAACCCGCGTTTGCGGAGCGCCGACAGCAGCGGCCGGGCGGCGTCGAGAATGGCGTGGACGTCCGCCGCATCCAGCTCGCGCCCCGGTTCCAGCAGCAGGGTCGCGCCCTCCCCCAGCCGGATCCCCTGCAGGGTCGCGATCCCGCCGGCGCCGGTGCCGGTGCGCTCGGGATCGGCGGGCGTCCCTTCGGTGAAGGCGGCGATCGCGGCGGCGGGCTGCT
>DASUPQ010000818.1 GCA_036280995.1 Actinomycetota bacterium
GGCACCGGAGTGGCCAAGAACACGGCACCCGCCGCCTTGATCATCCAGTTCTTCGGCGGCATCCACGAGGTCTACTTCCCGTTCGTGCTCCTGAAGCCCATCACCTTGCTGGCGACGATCGCCGGCGGCATGGTGGGCATCCTCACCCTGGTCATCTTCGGTGCCGGCCTCCGGGCCCCGGCGGCGCCTGGCTCCATCATCGCCGTGTACGCGCAGACACCCGGCAACAGCTTCGTCGGCGTCACCCTCTCGGTCCTCCTCGCCTTCGCGACGACGTTCCTCGTCGCCTCGGTGATCCTGCGGGCCAGCCGCAGGAGCGAGGAGGAGGGCGGGGCCGACCTGGCCGCCGCGACCAAGCAGATGGAGGGCCTGAAGGGCAAGGAGGCGACCAGCGGGGTTTCCAGCCTGCTGGCCAAGGCCGAGGAGGACGAGGCCAAGTCTCGGACCGAGCCCATCCGCAAGATCGTGTTCGCCTGCGACGCCGGCATGGGCTCCAGCGCGATGGGCGCCTCGGTGCTCCGCAACAAGCTGAAGAAGGCCGGGTTCGAGGACGTCTCGGTCGTCAACGTGGCCATCGCCAACCTGGACGACAGCTACGACCTGGTCGTGACCCACCAGGACCTGACGCTGCGGGCGATGGACAAGACCCCGAGCGCGCAGCACGTCTCGGTCCAGAACTTCATGGCCAGCCCCAAGTACGACGCCATCGTCGAAGAGGTGCAGCACACCAACGCGACCGAGGGCAGCGGCGCGCCGAGCTGAGCCGAGCCGTCCCCCGACCCGACAAAGGAGCTCGCTGCGCATGAGCGACGTTCTGACGCTGTCCCAGATCAGGATGCCGGGCACGGCCCGGACCAAGGACGACGCCATCCGGGAGGCCGGCGGGATCCTGGTCGACGTCGGCGCCGTCACCCCCGCCTACATCGACTCGATGTTCGACCGGGAGCGGTCGGTCTCCACCTACATGGGCAACTACCTGGCCATCCCCCACGGAACCAACGAGGCCAAGGAGTCGATCAAGCGGTCGGCGCTGTCGGTGATCCGCTATCCCGAGCCGATCGACTGGGACGGCAACGAGGTCCTGTTCGCCCTCGGGATCGCCGGCTACCAGGGCGGGCACATGGACATCCTGAGCAGGATCGCGATCGTCTTCTCCGACACCGACGAGGTCGACAAGCTGGTCGCCGCCCAGTCGGCACAGGAGATCTACGACCTCCTGAACGCCGTCAACGAAGAATGAGCGGCGTCGCCGTCCACTTCGGGGCCGGGAACATCGGCCGCGGGTTCGTCGGGCTGCTCCTGCACCGGGCCGGCTACCAGGTGGTGTTCGCCGACGTGGTCGACGAGCTCATCGACGCCCTCAACAGCACGCCCAGCTACCTGGTCAAGGAAGTCGGAGCCACTCGGACCAGCAGAGCCCATCAGGGCCGGCAGCATCCTTATGGTGCTCGGGCTGGACGTCCGTGGGAGCGAGGAGGTCGTTCTCTGCGCCGATGGCAACGGTGTCGAGCCGGCGCTGAACAAGCTGGCTGACCTGGTCGCGCGACCTCGACGCACTGGGCCATGACTGAGAAGCCGCAACGATCCTTTGCCAAGTAGGACGAACCTCGGCGGGTGATGGCGAGGGCAGGAGGCCGGAGGTAGCGCCATGGTCGACAAGTACGTGTACGACTTCCAAGAGGGCAACAAGGACATGAAGAACCTGCTCGGCGGGAAGGGGGCCAACCTCGCCGAGATGACCAACATGGGGCTGCCCGTCCCGCTCGGGTTCACGGTGACCTGTGAGGCCTGCAACGCCTACCGCGCCGCCGGCCGCCAGTTCCCCTCTGGGATGCTGGAGGAGGTCGCCGCCCACCTGGAGACGCTCGAGTCGGGGATGGGTCGCCGCCTCGGCGACCCGGGCGACCCGCTGCTCGTCTCGGTCCGCTCGGGCGCCCCCTTCTCCATGCCGGGGATGATGGACACGGTCCTCAACCTGGGCCTCAACGACCAGAGCGTCGAGGGCCTGACCAAGCAGACCGGCTCGGAGCGGTTCGCGTGGGACTCCTACCGGCGGCTGCTGCAGATGTACGGCAAGACGGTCATGGGCGTTGACGGCGACCGCTTCGAGGAGACGCTGGAGCACGCCAAGGAGGCCAAGGGCGTCCGCAACGACGTCGAGCTGGACGAGGGCGACCTGCGCCGGCTGGTCGAGGAGTTCAAGGGGATCATCGCCGACGAGACCGGCCGGGAGTTCCCCCAGGACCCCACCGAGCAGCTCAGGGGCGGCATCGAGGCCGTCTTCGGCTCCTGGGACAACAAGCGGGCGATCGACTACCGGCGCAAGAACAAGATCGACGACTCGCTCGGCACCGCCGTCAACATCCAGGCCATGGTGTTCGGCAACAAGGGCGACGACTCCGGCACCGGGGTCGCCTTCACCCGCAACCCGGCCAACGGCGAGCCTACCCCCTACGGCGACTACCTGGTCAACGCCCAGGGCGAGGACGTCGTGGCCGGGATCCGCAACACCATGAAGCTGGAGGAGATGGGCGGCGTCCAGCCGCGGGCCTGGGAGGAGCTGCAGGGGCACATGCAGACCCTGGAGCGCCACTACCGCGACATGTGCGACATCGAGTTCACCGTCGAGCAGGGCAAGCTGTGGCTGCTCCAGACCCGGATCGGCAAGCGCACCGCCTTCGCCGAGTGGATCATGGCCCACGACATGCGCGAGGAGGGCCTGATCGACGTCGATGTGGCCATTCTGCGCCTGGACGCCAACCGGCTCGAGGAGCTGTTCAAGAAGGTCATCGCCTCCGGCGGCGGCGCCGAGCCGATCGCCTCGGGCCTGAACGCCTCCCCGGGGGCGGCCGTCGGCAAGGCCGTGTTCAGCGCCGACGACGCCCAGGAGTGGGCCGAGCGGGGCGAGCCGGTGATCCTGGTCCGCCGCGAGACCACCCCCGACGACTACCACGGCATGATCCGGTCGGAGGGCAT
>DASUPQ010000819.1 GCA_036280995.1 Actinomycetota bacterium
CACCAGGGTGATGCCAGTGGAGGTCACTACCGACCGAGCGGCAACCTACCTGGTCGTGCTGGAGGACCTGCTGCCGGCGGCCTGGCACCGCACCGAGCAGCACGCCAACAACCGGGTCGAGGCCGATCACGGCCGCCTGAAGGCACGGCTGCGACCGATGCGAGGACTCAAGCAGGACCGTAGCGCCAGGGTCATCATTGCCGGCCATGCGTTCGTGCAGAACGTCCGGCGAGGCCACGATGAGCTGGCGGTCGAGGTGCCGGCCGGCCAGCGGTTGACCGTCGCGTTCGACGACCTCGCCTTGGCGATCTGATCCAAAGACAGTGGGCCCAGCTTCAGCCTGCCTCGGATCGTCCAGATGCAACAGCGCCCTCAGGGCTCCTTCCAACCCAAAATCAGCTGGCACGTCGTCCGGCCTCCCCAGGGTTGGGCCGACGTTGGTAGGTCGCCTTGCTTGTAGGGTCCACGCTACCTGTTCACGCTTGTCCTGACTGGAGGCGACCGCAGGAGAGAGGGCCACTGATGACCGGAGCTCCCAGACATGTCCGGCTGGGCGCAAGCTGGGAGGACGCCTACGCGCGCTGCCACCAGATCGCGCCCGAGGCGTTCGAGCGCGACCGGGTCCGCAACCTATGGGGCGGCGATTGGCACCTGGCCGGGAACCCGACCGAGGCCACCAGCCCGATCGACGGCAGCCCGATCGCCGGACCGCCCATGCTCCAGCTAGAGCAGGCCCTTCAGGCCGTGGCGGCGGCCGCGGCCGAGCACAAGGAGTGGGTCAAGGTCGACCTGGACGAGCGCCGGGCCCGCGTGGCCCGGTGCGTGGACCAACTCCAGGCCCACCGCGAGCTGCTCGCCCTGCTGCTGGTGTGGGAGATCGGTAAGCCGTGGCGCCAGGCCCTGACCTCGGTGGACCGCACCATCACCGGGGTGCGCTGGTACCTGGAGGAGATCGAGCCGATGCTGGCCGGCCGCCAGCCGCTGGCCGGCCCGGTGTCCAACATCGCCTCCTGGAACTACCCCCTCAGCGTGCTCGTGCACGCCATGCTGGTCCAGCTGCTGGCCGGCGACGCGGTAATCGCCAAGACCCCCACCGACGGGGGCGTGTGCGCGCTGACGCTATCGGCTGCGCTCATGCGCCGCTGCGAGCTTCCCGTCACCCTGCTCAGCGGCTCGGGGTCGCGGCTGTCCCCGGCCCTGGTGCTGAACGACGACATCGGCTGTTTGGCCTTTGTCGGCGGCCGCGACGTCGGCGGCCAGATCGCCAGCCAGCTCGTCCAGACCGACAAGCGCCACATGCTCGAGCAGGAAGGTCTGAATGCCTGGGGGATCTGGGAGTTCAGCGACTGGGACACCCTAGCGGTGCACCTCAAGAAGGGCTTCGAGTACGGCAAGCAGCGCTGCACCGCCTACCCCCGCTATGTGGTCCAGCGGACGCTGTTCGACCGGTTCCTGGCCATGTACCTCCAGGTCGTCCGGTCCCTCCGCTTCGGCCACCCACTGGCCGTGGTCGACCCCGAGGACGAGCCGCCCAACCTGGACTTCGGGCCCCTCATCAACGCCGCCAAGGTGACCGAGCTCGACCAGGAGATCGACCTGGCCATCCAGATGGCCGCGACCCCGCTGTTCCGCAGCTCCCTCCAGGAGGGCTGGTTCCTGCCTGGCCAGGACACCTCGGCTTACCTGCCCCCGGTGGCCCTGCTCGACCCACCGGGGGCCAGTGCCCTGGGCCATGCCGAGCCGTTCGGTCCGGTGGACACGGTGGTGCTGGTCGACTCCCCGGCCGAGCTGGTGGCCGAGATGAACGCCTCCAACGGCTGTCTGGTGGCCTCGATCGCCTGCGACAACGAGCGGCTCGCCCGGCAACTGGCCGATCAGGTCCACGCCTTCAAGGTCGGCATCAACGCTCCCCGCTCCAGGGGCGACAAGGCCGAGCCGTTCGGCGGCCGGGGAGCGTCATGGAAGGGCGCCTTCGTGGGCGGTCAGTACCTGGTCCACGCCGTCACCCAGGGCCCGCCCGGCGAGCAGCTGTACGGGAACTTCCCCGACCACCAGCGCTACCCGCCGGCCTGACCAAGACAACAACTGGCCTGCGCCAAGCTGTCTCAAGGGGGTCGGAGGCAAGCCTGTCCACCAGCCCATTCCATGATTAGCGTATAGGTGCTCTGACGTGCTGTTTGGAGCCCGAGGTCGGATTCGAACCGACGGCCTTCCGATTACGAGTCGGTCC
>DASUPQ010000820.1 GCA_036280995.1 Actinomycetota bacterium
GAGGCCCTGGCCGACGACCTGGCTCCCGACGAGGCGACCCGGCGCCGCTACCTGGCCGGGCTGACCGCGAACGTGGAACGGCTCAGCGCCCTGGTGGACGACCTGTTCGAGTTGTCGGCCATCCAGGCCGGAGCTGTCACCCTCGCGCTCGAGCCGACCTCTCTGCTCGAGTTGGCCGCCGAGGTGCTGGACCGGTTCGAGCCCGAGGCGGCCGCGGCCGGAGTCCGGCTGGAGTGCCGGTTGGACGGCGGCCAGCCGGTGCTGGCCGGCCGGGACCGGCTCGGGCGGGTGCTGGCGAACCTGGTCGTCAACGGCATCCGGCACACCCCCCGCGGCGGGTGCCTGCGGGTGGCTGTCGCCGATGGGGACGGCACCGCCATCCTGCGGGTCACCGACAGCTGCGGCGGCATCCCCGCGGCCGACCTGCCCCGCGTCTTTGACCAACTGTGGCGAGGCGACCCCGCTCGTTCGACCAAGGGCGCCGGCCTGGGGCTGGCCATCGCCCGTGGCCTGGTCGCCGCCCATGGCGGCACCATCGGCGTGGCCAACGTCCCCGGCGGCTGCGAGTTCACCGTCCGCCTGCCCTCGACCACCGGCCGGCCGACCGCCAGCGGTCAGCGGGGCCTTTCAGGTCACTGATCGAATCCTTACAACCTGGGAACGCCGGATCCCAGGCGCCGCACGTCCTTCTAGCCTGGTTTCATGGGCCCCACCTTCACCTCGCCGACCAGGAGCGAGCGGACCACCGCCATCCTCGGGATCACGGTCGGCGTCCTGTTCGGCGTCTGCCTGCTCACCGGGCTGCTGTCGCACCTGATCCAGCAGCCGCCAGGGTGGTTCGCCTGGCCGAGCCGGCCCGTGTGGCTGTACCGGTGGACCCAGGGCCTGCACGTGTTCTGCGGGATCGCCGCGATTCCGGTGCTGTTGGCCAAGCTCTGGTCAGCCTACCCGAACCTGTACCGCTGGCCACCCGTCCGCGGCGTGGCCCACGCCATCGAGCGGGCGTGGATCGTCCCACTGCTCGGCGGGGCCCTGCTGCTCCTGGTCACCGGGCTGATGAACATCGGCTACTGGTACGGCTGGGGCTTCGACTTCATCCGCACCCACTACTGGACGGCCTGGATCGTGACCGGGGCCCTAGTGGTCCACCTCGCGGCCAAGCTGCCCGTCCTCCGCCGCGCCCTGGCCAGGCGGCACACCGCGACCGATGTGGCCGCTGGCCTGGAGCGGCGCCGCTTCCTGATCACCACCGGGGTCGCGGCCGGCGTCCTGCTCCTGACCACTGCCGGGTCGGCGTTCACCCCGCTGCGGCGCCTGGCCGTGCTCTCGCCCAGGCGCCAGGGCGTCGGCCCCCAAGGCCTGCCCGTCAACAAGGACGCCCGCTCGGCCGGGCTCGCCGGCAAGCTGGACGACCCGGGCTGGCGGCTGGCAGTCAGCGGTCGGGTCGCCCACCCAGCCAGCCTGACCCTCGACGACCTGCGGGCACGCATGGCCGGACCCAAGGGCCATACCGCCCGGCTGCCCATCGCCTGCGTCGAGGGCTGGAGCCAGGAGGCCAATTGGCGCGGGGTGCGCCTGCGCGACCTGCTCGAGGAGGCCGGCGCCCCAGCCGGCGCGGCCGTGCGGGTCGAGTCCCTCCAGCGCGGCGGCTACTCCAGCGCCCTGCTCAACCCGGCCCACGCCCGCGACCCCGACACCCTGCTGGCGCTGGAGCTCAACGGCGCCCCCCTCCACCCCGACCATGGCTTCCCGGTCCGGCTGATCGCGCCCAACAACCCGGGCGTCATGCAAACCAAATGGCTCGAGTCGGTGACCGTCCTGTGAGCGGCCCGCGGAACGCTGCGGATCCGCTGGAGCCGCTGTCGGGCTGGCGATGGTGGATCGGACTTGCCGTTGGCGGCGCCGTCGGCCTGTTCGCATTCGCCGGGCTCCTTCGCGATGCGACGAAAACCATGCCGCTGGTCTGGCTGAGGTGGCTGGTCGGGCTTGTGCTGGTCCACGACTTCGTGCTCGCGCCGCTGGTCCTCCTGGCCGGCCGCCGGCTGCGGGATTGGGCGCCCGAGGCCTGGCGCTGGCCCCTTCAGGTGGGGCTGGTCACCTCCGGGGTACTGGTCCTCGCCAGTGTCCCCGTCCTGGTTGGCGTGGGTCGCCGCACCCAGCCACACAACGCCTCGGTGCTCCCAGGCAACTACCCGCTCGCCCTCGTCGGCGTTCTCAGCATGGTGTGGGTGGGCGTCCTCGCCCTCGGTATCTGGAACTCGGCTCGCTGGCGCAAACGGAACCCATCACCCGGCCTTCGCACGGCGGTCGGTGAGACCCCTTCAGACGCCAACCGGCCGGCCTCCTAACCACGGCAACCAGCGGTACCGGCGAGCGCTAAGGCTCAGCGCCGTGTTGCCGAGGTCGCTTTCCAGTCGCACCAGGCGCGGACGGCGGCCTCCAGGTCGGCTCGGCCGGCCTCGAGCTCGCCGAGGTCGGCGAAGCGCATGGTCCGCACCAGCCGGCCGTCGCCCTCCAGCCGGGGATGCTCGCCCGGGATCTCGGCCCCCCGGTGGAACATGATGCTGAGCAGGTGCTTGGACGGGTTGAAGCTGGCGATGTTGCCCCGGTAGGCGAAGGTCGGCGTCTTCCACTTGATCGACTCGGTCACCCGGCCGTCGGCCCCCAGGATGATGTCCCGGGCGCGCCGCATGGTCGACTCCAGCGGATGACTGGCCTGCTCGAACCACCGGTCGACGTCGGGGTTGCGGTTCATGCCCGGCCGCCACCCCGGCGGCCTTCGGTGTCGGCTCCGGCCGCGGCGAAGGCCGCGAAGGCCGCCATGTCGGTCACGAAGTTGGAGCTGGCGATCCTGCCGTCGCGGACGGTGAGCTGCTCGGCCACCCGGATGGTCCGGTCCCCGCGGGTGGCGTCGTACAACTGGAAGGCGACGTCGTCCTGATAGGCCTCGGCGACCATGGTGACCGTGGCGTCCCGGGGAAAGGCCCCGCTGGCAAGGAAGACGTCGCGCCCGTCGATCTTCAGGTCGCCGGCCGCGAAGCGGAAGCTCGGCGACAGCAGCGTGGTCACGGTTTGGCGGTCACCGGAGGTCCAGGCGTCGTGGTAGCGGCGGGCCACCTGCTGGGTTGGGTTCATCGGGCCTCCTCGGAACAGGACGTCATATGCGAAGAACCTTATATGCAAGCAAGCTAAGATGTCATCATGCAGGCCGCGATCGAAGCGCTCTCCCACCCAACCCGCCGGGCCATCCTCCGGCTGGTGCTGGACCGCGAACTACCCGTCGGTGCGCTGGCCCAGCAGACTGGCGTGAGCCAGCCGGCCGCCAGCCAGCACCTCAAGGTCCTACGGGACGCGGGACTGGTCCAGGGCCGGGTGGAGGGAAGGCGGCGCCTGTACCAGGTGGACCTGCAGGGACTCCAGCGGCTGCGCGCGGAGCTGGACACCCTCTGGGAGCCGGCGCTGCTCGCGCTCAAGCAGGCGACCGAAGCCAGCGACCGGCCATGAGACTCGCGTCCTACCAGGTCACGATCGCCGCTCCGGTCGAGGTGGTCTGGGCGCATCTGACCACGGCCGAGGGCCTGGTCCGGTGGGTCGGCCCTGAGGCCACCGCCGACCCCGCCCCGGGCGGCGCCCTGCGCTGGACCCACCCCGACGGCGCCACCGTCGTCGGCCGGTTCGTCGAGCTCGTCCCCCACCGGCGGGTCGTCTTCACCTACGGCTGGGAGGACGGCCGCCTCGGCGTGCCGCCGGAGAGCACGACTGTCGAGATCGAGCTGGTCGAGGAAGCCGGCGCCACTACCGTCCGCCTCATCCACCACGGCCTCCCGCCCGCGACCGCCCCCGAACACGAGCGCGGCTGGGCGTACTTCCTCGGCATCCTGCGCGACACCCTGTCGACGGGCTGACCCGATCGCCGTCAGGTCGCACGCCGGACGGGGTGCTTTCGGCCGGTCTCCAGCTTGCTGCGAACCTCCCGCCTCACCCGGGCCGCGAGCACCTCGTGGTGGGCGTCCAGGAACCGCCGCACCGCCGCGGGGTCCC
>DASUPQ010000821.1 GCA_036280995.1 Actinomycetota bacterium
GGACCAGAAGTTCAGGTGATGGCCAAAGCGGCGCCCCAGCAGGTCCTCGGGGTCCAGGCCGTGCTCGAACATCGAGGGGGTGGCCCACTCGGAGGTGACCACGGTGTCGTGGTTGAGGTGCCACCAGACGTCGTAGGCGAAGAACTGGTCGCCGCGGTCGTGCTCCCAGGCCCCGACGACGTCGAAGGTCTCGTGGTCCAACAGCGCGACCCCGCCCGGGCCGTCGTTGCCATTGGCCCCGCCGATCGCCGACATGAAGATGCCGCCGGGCCCGCAGTGCAGGGTGTGGGGGCGGGAGTAGCCGGCCTTGCTGGCCAGCTCCTCGGCGGTGATCTCGCGCACGACCTGGGGGTTGCGGGGATCGGGCTTGGTGTCGAGCACATAGGTGCGGGAGGAGCGGAAGCCGGGCACCAGCAGGTAGCGGCGCTCCAGTGGGCCGTGGTCGCCGTGGCCCTGGTGGCACAGGGCGGACGAGCAGGCGTTCCAGCCGAAGTGGTGCAGCTCGTTACTGCCGGTGGGCAGCTCCGCCCAACCCACCACCCGGCCGAACTCCGGCGAGGCCGGGTCGACGTCGAGCACCGCCATGGCGTCTTTGGCCTGGCCGGCCGGGTCGTAGGCGGCCACGTAGGCCAGCCGCTCGGGCGGCGCCGCCATCGCCTCGGCCGGACTGCGGTAGAAGGTGGGGTCAGTGGTCTGGGGCATGATCCTCCTCAGAGACGGGTCCCGTCCGGCTACGTGGTCGATCGGCCGACGAACCACCGGCGCTGCCACAGGGACAGGGCTAGCCGCCGGATCAAGAGAGCACTGGACATGGCGGGCGCCCTGATGGACGGAGCGTCCCCCATGAGACCCAGTAGATCCCCCGGGGAAGGGTCGCTACGATTGGCGCGACCTCCTCGCCCGGCCAGGATGCTTGCCTGGAGTGCCATCCAAGTCAGGCTCCAAGCGCGTGAGGGGAGGTCCCCTCACGCGGATCCAGGCTCGAAAGGCAGCATCCACCACCAGGCAACGACCACGTCGAAGGGCAACGCAGCTGAGGGTCACTGCAGGACTGCGGGCAAGGTCGTCTGGCACCGTGACCCCCCGGCGACCAGACTTCCCGCCACACCTCAGCCGACGGCCGAGCGCGCGGGAACACGGCTATACCCAGCGAAGCCCGGCAAGGTCCATTCTGCTCAGGAGCTTGCTTGCATTGAGTCGACGGTAGGCTAGTGGGGCCGTTCAGGCCAGTCAATGTCGATCACGTTACAGTCGGTGAGCTGAGGATATGCTCTCGGCGTCCTCTGGAAGGAGCGGCGTGTGGCCACCTTCGAGAACACCGTGGTAATCACGAGGCCGATCGAGGAAGTCTTCGCCTTCCTCTCCGACCTTGAGAACGTCCCCAAGTGGAACTACGCGATCGTCGAGACCCGTAAGGTCTCCGAGGGGCCGGTCGGCCAGGGAACGGTCTATCGTCAGGTACGGTCGGTTCCGAATCGAAGCGAAGAGCGCCTCGAGGTCACAGCCCTCACTCCTCCTAGTCACCTGGAGATACAAGGCCAGCTCGGGCCGTTCCCATCCCGCCTCTCCTATTCCCTGGACGCCCTTCCAGAGGGCACCCGGGTCACGAACTCGGTGGAGTTGGAGCTCCGCGGTCCTGGCCGCGTGCTCGGGCGCGTCGCCGTGCCACGTGTCCGGGACGCCGTGGCCACCAACCTCGGAAAGCTCAAGGAGCTGCTGGATCGATAGGCTCTGGCGCGCGTTGGGACTAGCGAGCGCACGGGGCTGCCGTCGGCATCCCTGGTCCAGAGGAAGGGACGACAGCGCTGGATCCAACACGACCGCCAGCAGCTCGTCGCGCAACCGCCCACCCCAAGCTCTCCACGATGGGTTCTGTCATGGTGCGTCCGGCTCGACGTAGCTGAATCCCGCGCCAGTGAATCGGCACCAGTCGCGCGACCAGTGGCAGTTAGCTCCGGATGTTGGCGCTGGTGTCCGCGACCCCGACAACATCCAGCTGGAGTTCAGTACCTACGGCTTCGGGCCGGCCCCACGACGGCCCGGTTACGGGCGGCTTACGGGCCTGCGACGGTCCGGTTGGCGGCCGCCGGGGCGGTCAGCCGGGCCTCGTCATGGCCGGGACGGCCGGGAGGCCGGAGCCGCCGGGAACTGGAAGAAGCGGGTGATGACAGATGAGGCGGTCCCCACACGTGATGAGCGCGCTCAACGTCCTCGTTGGCATGTGGGTGTTCCTCAGCCCCTGGCTGCTTGGGTACAGCGAGTTCGGCCGGCCGTCCTGGAACGCGGCCGCCACCGGGCTGGCCATCGCCGCGATCGGCGCCGCCGTCCTCAGTGGGCGCAGCCGCGCCCTCGCCTGGGGCAACCTGTTGCTCGGGGCCTGGCTGACCCTCTCTCCAAGAGTCCTCGACTACACGTCGGTGCAGACGGCGGCGCGCAACGCCTGGTTCGCCGGTCTGATCGTGGTGGCGCTGGCGGCGATCACGGCGACCTCCGGCGGGGCCGATCGGCGGCCCCGGACCCGGCCGAGCCGGCGCTCACCTGCTCGGTGAGCGAGCCGGCAACGCTGGTACCCGCCCAGCGCACGCCGCCGCCGATCGGAGTCCGACCATGATGGAGTCCAGCTTCACCATCCTGCGGGTGCGCGGGATCCCCATCGGCGCCCACTGGTCGTGGCTGTTCGTCTTCGCCCTGGTGCTGTGGTCGTTGGCCACCGTGCTGTTCCCGGCCACCTACCCCGGCCTGGACGGCGGCACCTACCTGGCCATGGCCGCGGCGGCGGCGGTGCTGTTCTTCGCCTCGGTGCTGGCCACGAGCTCGGGCACGCCCTGTGGGCGGTGCGCGAGGGCGAGCGCATCGACGGCATCACCCTGTGGCTGTTCGGCGGGGTGGCCCGGCTGCGCGGCCAGCCCGAGTCGCCCGGGGCCGAGCTCCGCATCGCCGCCGCCGGTCCCGCGGTCACGGTGGTCCTGGTGGCGGCCTTCTGGGGTGGTCGCGCTTGGGGCCGGCCGGCTCGGCTGGCCGGACGGGGTCCGGGGTGTGTTCGACTACCT
>DASUPQ010000822.1 GCA_036280995.1 Actinomycetota bacterium
GCGCTACCGGCAGGGACCACGCTGCCACCTGCGGCCACCTGGCGCGAGTGGTACAACCGCGGGCTACCCCGGGCCAGCCTGCGGGTCATCGGTGAAGGCGGCGCCAGCCTCACCGTCCCCGGCATGGACCGGCGCCGGACAAACCCCCGCCAAGGGTCCGGGGGCCCTGCCAGGACCGCGGCCGGCCCTCGACGGTCGCCGGCTGGCCGTCGTGACCCGGCCTAGGGCACCTCGGTGGTGGCGTCGGGTCCAGGACGAAGGCTTCCGCCTACCGCAGCCTGAAGGCGGCCGCGTCGGGTTCGGGGACCCAGTGGCTTGGCGGGGGCTCGAGCCAGCGTTCGTGGCGGGCGAGCTGGTCGGCGGCGACGCGGAGGGAGTCGAGAGCGGGGTGCCGCAGGTCGCGGTGGTGGACCATCGTCCAGGGGTACAGCGGCGCCGGGTCGGCGAGCGGCCGGACGACCACGCCGGCTGCGAGTGGCCGTTCCGACAGGGTCAGGATCGGCAGGCCTTCGGCGTGCAGGTGCCGAACGGTCTCCTCCAGGCCTTCGGCGTGCGGGTGGGGCAGGGAGGGCCGGGCGCCGAACGCCGCCAGCAGGCGTGCTCCGAGGTCGGCCCACTCCGGCGCCTGATCGTTGCCGGCGCTGGAGTCCACCTGGGTGCCGGCCAGCGCGGCCAGCGGGACCGGGTCGAGGGCGGCGAGCGGGTGCTCGGCGGGCAGCAGTAGCGCCAGCGGCTCCAGCCGGATCAGGTGGCGGACCAGCTGGGTGGGGAACGGCTGGCCGAGCCCTTCGCTGCGGCCGAAGGCGACGTCCAGGCGGCCCGCCAGCAGCAGGCGCAGCGCGGCGCCGAAGCCGCCGTGGAAGCGGGCCACCAGCTCGGCCCCGGGTGCGTGCTGGCGGGCGGCCTGCAGCACCCGGGCCGGAGTGTGTCCCTCCGCCAGCAGGTCGACCAGCAAGGGGCGACCGTCGCCGGGGCCGTGCAGCTCTCGCAGGGTCTGGTCGTGGAGGTCGAGCAGCTCGCGGGCCCGCACCAGGAGGCGCTCTCCGTCGGGGGTGAGGGCGACCCGGCGGGTGGTGCGGGTGAGCAGACGGACGCCGAGTTGCCGCTCCAGCCGGGCGATATCGCGGCTGAGGGCCTGCTGGGCCACGTACAGCCGGGCGGCGGCCCGGGTGAAATGCAGCTCCTCGGCAACGGCCACGAAGTGGCGCAGCAGGCGCAGGTCGAGCTCACCCGTCATCGGTCCGCCACCTCCTCGACGCCGATTGACACTCTAGCCGTGTGAATCGGTTGCGGACAGGTGTTGGACGGCCCCGCCCGGCCCCGCAACGCTGGCAGTGTCCAGTTCGACCCGCAAGGAGGCGCAGCTTCGATGTCGATCCCGCCACCCTCGACTCTGCTCCTGCTGCAGCGACGTACCGTGCGGGTGCTGGTCGTCGCCCAGCTGCTGGGCGCCCTCGGCCTGGCCGCCGGGGGTACGGCAGGGGCGCTGCTGGCCGAGGACCTGACCGGCAACCCCGCGGCTGCCGGGCTGCCGCTGTCGCTGCTGGTGCTGGGCTCAGGGGTCGGCGCGGTGATGGTCGCCCGGGTCATGGGCGACCACGGACGACGGGCCGGCCTGACCGCGGCCTACCTGGCCGGCACCGTCGGTGCGGCGCTGGTGGTGGCCGCGGCGGGGTGGAGGAGCTGGCCGCTGCTGCTGGCCGGGAGCCTGCTACTTGGTGGCGGCAACGCCGCCGTCATGCTGGCCCGCTATGCCGCCGCGGACCTCGCCAGTCACCGCGGACGGGCGATCAGCACGGTGGTGACGGCCGCCAGCGTCGGCGCGATCGCCGGCCCCAACCTGCTCGGTCCGACCGGCCCGCTCGCCGAAGCGGTCGGGCTGCCGGCGCCGGCCGGGCTGTTCCTCCTGGCGATCCCGGCGTTCCTCGGTGCGGCGCTGGTCCTGTTGGTGTTCCTGCGGCCCGACCCGCTGCAGGTGGTCAGGACCAGGGCGGGGTCAGGTGAGCCGGCCACCCCGGGAGGCCGGGGCGAGCTGGCCGTCCTGCTCGGCGACCGCCACATCCGGATCGCGTTGCTGGTGCTGGCCATCACCAACCTCGCCATGGTCGGGGTGATGGCGGTGGCGCCCGTGCACCTGCATCACCATGGGGCCGCGATGGGCACGATCGGCCTGATCATCGGCAGCCACATCGCCGCGATGTACCTGCCCTCGCCGCTGACCGGCTGGCTAGCCGACAGGTACGGCGCCCGCGTGGTGGCCGGCCTTGGGTCGCTGCTGCTGCTCGCCGCCGGCACGGTCGCCGCCGTCGCCGGCTCCGACCAGGTCGGGGTCGTCGCTGCGTTGCTGCTGCTCGGGGTCGGCTGGAACGCCGGGCTCATCGGCGGCAGCGCGCTGCTGCGCGACGCGCCGGTCTCCGCGTCGCTGCGGACCCGGGCCGAGGGGCTCGGCGAGCTCGGCATGGGTGCCGCCGCGGCGATCGGTGGCAGCGGCGCCGGGCTGCTGCTGGCCGGCGGCGGCTTCGGGCCGCTCGCCCTGGTCGCGGCCGCACCCTGCCTGCTGCTCCTGGTCCCCGTCGCGGCCGCCGGGCGTCGACGGGCGGCCGTGCCTCCTGCCGGTCCAGCCTTGGATCCCCCGTGACCGGGCCTATCGGCTCGGCAGGCGCTGGACCGTCGAGCCGCGCTGTGGCCGGCAAGGCAGGCACGCCAGCATCGGCGGGCGATGGCGATCGGCCGGCGGCGGTTGCACTGCCCAGGCCGACGCCGCGCCGCCGACAGCCGCGCCCGACCCCGAGGAGACGGCGGTCGCGGGCTCGGTGGCCAAGTCGGTCCAGGCGGCCGTCGACGACCTGCCCGAGGCGCAGCGTGAGGCGATTCGCCTGGCATACTTCGATGGGCAGACATACCGGCAGGTCGCCGAGACCCTCGGCATCCCCGAGGGGACGGCCAAGTCGCGTCTCTGGCTGGGGCTGCGACGGCTCGCCGACCGCCTGCAGGCTGAAGGGATCGAGCCATGAACGACGGTCACGCCGCGGTCACCGAGCTGCTCGGCGCCTGGGCACTGGACGCCTGCTCGGCGGAGGAGACCGCCACCGTCGAGGACCACCTGGCCGGCTGCCCTGCTTGCACTGTCGAGGCCGACCGCCTGGGCCGGGCGGTGGCCGGCCTGGCCACCACGGTAGGCGTGCCACCACCGGCGCGGCTGCGCGGCGCCGTCCTGGCTGCGGCCACCGCCCGCCGTCCGGCCGCCGGGGAGGACGCCAGCACCGGGTACGCCGCCTGGGTGGACCGCTTCGACACCCAGCTCGCGAGGCTGACCCCGGGGCAGTGGCGGGAGCGGGTGGTCCACGACTGGACCGTGCAGGACCTCGTCGCCCACCTGACCGCCACCGACGAGCTGCTGGTGGCCCAGCTCGGCTCCGCCGATGACGAGACGCTCGAGGACCCCGCCGAGCTCGACGGCGGGCTGCCCGCGCGACGCACCGCCGCGGCCATCGGCGAGCACCGTGGTCGCCCCCCCGGGCGCACCCGGGCGGCGTGGCGGGCCCAGGCCGACCGCCTGTTGCACGAGGCCGGCGAGCCGGGCGCCCTCGACCGGCAGGTGCGCCTGGCCGACCCGCGCCTGCCCCGGCAGCCGCTGCGGACCGCCCTCGTCCTGCGCCTGTTCGAGACCTGGATCCACACCGACGACATCGCCAGGGTCCTGGGCGGCCCGCCCGCCCCGCCCGACGAGGGGCACGTCGCGCTGATCGTCGGGTTCGGCGTGCGTCTGCTGCCCGCTGCTCTGCGACTGGCCGGCGCCGACCGCCCACCCCGCAGCGCCCGCCTGGTCCTGGTCGGTCCCGCCGGTGGCGACTGGATCATCTCGCCGGCCGTCCAGCGCGCCCCGGCGCGCCCGCCGGACGCCACCGTCACGATGGAGACCGTCGAGTTCTGCTACCTGCTCGGCAACCGGCGCGACCCGCACTCGGTCGCGCACCGGGTCGAGGGCGACCCGGCCATCGCGGCCACCCTGCTACGGGCCGCGACCACGCTCGGCTGCGACTGAAACCCAGCGCCGACCCACCCTCGTCGAGCAGCAACTCCACCGGACGTCGGGGTCGCTGACGTCGACGGGCAGCCCTCGCGACCGGAACCACTCAAGTCCCTGAGGGCGTCTGGCCGCGCTCGTGAATGCGTTGTCCGGCGACCTCGGCCTGGCGTTGCGGCCAGGCAAGCCCCAGCGGCCCATACATCGGCACCACCGGCGGTCATCCGGTCCGGCCAGGTCGTGGCGGGCTTGGCCGGCGGCCGCGGATCAGCGGCAGGTAGACCTCGTCGACGATCTCGGCCAGGACGCTGTCGGGGACGGTGGGGGTGCCGCGGGTGATGTATTCGTTGCGCAGGAGCACCACCGCGACGGTGGCGACCCGGGGATGGAGGGCTTCCGGGGCGACCTCGCCGCGGGCGACGGCGCGGCCCAGGACCGTCAGCCAGGTGCCGGAGCCGGCGTCCGTGGTCAACTCGCGGAGCTGCGCCAGGAGCTGCGGGTCGTCGCCGGCGCTTGCGAGCAGGCTGCGGAGTATGTCGCCGGCGGGCGAGGACAGGTGGCGGTTGGCGCGGCGCAGCAGCTCCAGCACGTCGCCGCGCAGCTCGCCGGTGTCGGGGAGCTCCTGGTCGGCCACGACGAGCTGCCGGTAGGCGGCCAGGCCGAGCACGGCCCGGTTGGGCCAGCGGCGGTAGATCGCGTTCTTGTTGGTGCCGGCGCGCCTGGCCACCCGGTCCATGGTCAGCCCGGCGTAGCCGTCTTCGGCAAGTTCGTCGAGTGCGGCCCGGAGGATCGCCCGCTCCAGCGCGGCTCCGCGCCGCCGGGTCGGGGTCGAGCCCGGTCGCCTGGTCGGTTCGGCAGCCGTGGACGCCTCACTCACGGTACGTAGCGTACCCCATGTTCACCGGACCGGCACCGTATCAGCCCTCTAGGAAGGTACAGTCAGTACCGTATTTGAAGTAGCGAACGGGAAGAGGGGTCGCGACGCATGCGAGCCAAGGGCATCAGTTACGACACCGGCATCATCAAGAACGGGGTGAACGGCCGCGAGTCCTTCGACCTCGCGGTCGTCAAGCGCGAGCTGCAGATCATCCGCGACGACCTGCACTGCACCGCGGTCCGCATCATCGGCGGCGACCCCGACCGGCTGGAGGCCGCCGCCGTCCACGCCGCCGATCTCGGTCTGGAGGTCTGGTTCTCGCCGTTCACCCCGATCGACCTGACCAGCGACGAAATGCTCTCCCTGCTGGCCCGGTGCGCCGACCGCGCCGAACGGATCCGCCGGCAGGGTGCCGAGGTCGTGCTTGTCACCGGCGGCGAGCTCAGCCTACTGAACAAGGGCTTCCTGCCCGGCGACACGATCGACGAGCGGATCAAGCTGCTGGATGCGCCGCCGCAGCAGCTGCGCGAGCTGATCGCGGCCGTCCCAGCGCGCATCAACGACTTCCTCGGCAAGGCCGCGGCGGTCGTCCGCGAGCACTTCGGCGGGAAGGTCACCTACGCCGCCATCCCGTTCGAGGGTGTCGACTGGACGCCCTTCGACCTTGTCGGGGTCGACCTCTACCGGACGGCTGAGATCGCCGACCGGTTCCGCGACGGCGTCCGCGCCCTCGTCGCGCAGGGGAAGCCCGTCGCGATCACCGAGTTCGGCAGCGCCACCTACCGCGGCGCCGGCGGCAGGGGCGCCCGCGGCGGGATGATCGTCGAATGGGACGCCGCCGGCGTCACACCGCTACGGCTGGACGGGGACTACATCCGCGACGAGGACGAGCAGGCCACCTATCTGCGCGAGCTGCTGGACGTCTTCAACGCCGAAGGCGTGGACAGCGCCTTCGTCTTCACCTTCGCGGGTTATGCCGCGCCGCACCGCGCTGGCCCCCGCGAGGACCTGGACAGGGCCAGCTACGGCATCGTCAGGGTGCTGGAAGATCGCCACGGCGAGGCATACCCCGACCTAGCCTGGGAACCCAAGGCCGCGTTCAGGATGCTCGCGGACTACTACCGAGACTGACGACCGGACCTTGCGGGCACCGCTCACCCCACACCCTGGAGTGGGTCGGGTCGAACCGTGCCATGGCGGCGATCAAACAGGCCCCGCTGCGGCCCTCCTCGGGGGAGTGGTGCGGCCGCGGGCCACGGGTGTCGCAACTTCGGCGTCGCGCTGGCGGTCAGGGCACGCGCCCCGGGCGGCCACCGCCATGGTCGCGCCACCGACCCCGATGGGAGTCTCGGCACCCGAACGACCCCGGCCGGGCACCGCCGCCAGCGCCACCCTCAGCTCCCGGGCCGGCGCCAGCCGTCCCCGCACCCGATCCCGGGGTTCCGGCGCGACGCCCCTGGGCCGGTTCACCACCATCGACGTCCCCGGCGCCGCGGCGACCCAGCTCACCAGGATCAACGACCGCGGCCAGATCGTCGGCCTCGACATCAACCCCAAGGGCGCACCGAGCCAGCAGCCCACCGGGACGGCGCCGAGAGGCCGCATTGCCTGAACGCTGGCAGCCCTGACAGGGCAGGGTGGCCTGGGAGCGGCGACATGCCTTCCCGGGCCAACCCAGCCCATCGCCGCGGCACGCACCGAGCTGCGCAGCCTGTCGGACCGCGTCAGCATGGCGGCCACTGCCACCAGGGCCTGCAACTGAGCGCATGACTGCGGCAGTCACGGTGCTGCGCGGCCTGCGAAGAGGCCGGATCGCACGGCGCTTGGCCCCCTGACATGCCAGCCGACGCCGCAGGCTGGCTCATTCCTTCCCCCTTCCCGCCCGCATGTCGCGGTGCTAACGTTCCGGCCCATCTGGGCAAAAGGGGGAGGCAGGCATGCTTGACGGCGCATTGGTTATCGACGCGGTCGCCCACAGCTACGACTTCCGGGACACCAACAACGCCAGCGGTCGTTACTCCCAGGCGGTGACGGACCTGATCTTCGGCGCCCACACGGCGCTGTCGCCGGCGGGCTACCGGGTTCCGCGTGAGCAGTTCATCCGCGACTGGGACGTGGAGGAGACGGCCAACCTGCTGTTTGTGGAGAGCGACTATGACCTGGCCTGCCACCACGTCCTGCAGCTCAGCGCCTACCGCGACGGTGGCAGCGGGCTGGAGAAGGCCAGGGAGGCCAAGCGGCGCTGGCCCCATCGCTTCATCGTGTATGCGGGGGTCGATCCGCTGCGGCCCGACGCGATGGAGTCGCTGGAGCAGCAGGTCGAGGAGCTGGACCCGGTGGGGTTGAAGCTGTACCCCAGCAGCTGGAGCGGCGAGCAGGTGCGCGGCTGGCTGATGGACGACCCCGAGGTCGCCTTCCCCTTGTTCGCCAAGGCCCAGGAGCTCGGCCTCAAGGTGGTCGCCATCCACAAGGCGGTGCCGTTGGGGCCGGTGCCGATGAAGCACTACCGGATGGACGACATCGACGCCGCCGCCGACGCCTTTCCCGGGCTGGCCTTCGAGGTCGTTCACGGCGGGATGGCCTTTGTGGAGGAGACCGCCTGGCAGCTGGCCCGCTACCCCAACGTGTATGTGAACCTGGAGGTGACTGCCAGCCTCACGATGTCGGCACCCGCCCAGTTCACCCAGGTGCTGGCCGGCATGATCGGCCCCTCGGGTCCGGGCGCCATCGACCGGCTGCTGTGGGGCACCGGCTGCAGCGTCTGGCATCCGGGCCCGCCGCTGGAGTGGTTCTGGAACTCCTTTGCGTTCCCACAGGAGCTGCTGGAAGGCTTCGGCCTGCCCCAGATCGACCAGGACGCCAAGCGCAAGATCATCGGGGAGAACTACGCCCGGCTGATCGGCCTGGACGTCGAGGACGCCAAGGCACGCATCGCCGACGACGAGTTCGCCCGACGGCGCGCCGAGGGCAGGCCCGAGCCGTTCGCCACCACCCGCTCGGCCGGGACGGCCGGATGACCACCGTCGAGGCCGTGCACACGGCGCTGGAGGGGATCGTCGACCCGTGCAGCGCGGCCACCGGCGTGCCCCTCTCCATCCTGGACATGGGCCTGCTGAGCGGGGTGGAGATCCGCGGCGATCAGGTGCTGGTCGACCTTCGTTTGACCTCTCCGCTGTGCCACCAGGCCCCGTATTTCATCATGGAGGTCGAGCAGCGGATAGGGGCGCTGGCCGGGGTGGGTTCGGTGGTGTGCCGCACCGACATCGGGGTGGCGTGGGAACCGACCATGATGCGCCAGGACGCGGTGCGTCGGCTGACCGCCAGGCGCCAGGAGCTGGACGACCGCCATCCGGCGACCTCCTAGCCGGGTCACCCACGCAGCCACACCTAAGAGTCGCCGGAGCAGCGGGGCCGGCTGGACCTTCGACCGATCCCACCCGGACCGGAGAAGCCGGATCATGACCACTGGGTGTCGCGGGCGACGGCCAGTACCTCGACGATCCGGCGGGCCTGCAGCCGCCACCGCCCGAGCTGCAGCGGCTCCTTGGGGCGGTCCAGACCAGCCAGGCGGCGATGGACGAATTCCTCAGTGGAATCGCGGAAACGGTCCCCGCGCCTGAGTTCATCGGGCGTCTGCTTCAACCGGGTCGAACCAGCTCGGGGAGCGACACGACGTCGAGCGTCAACACGCACTGGGCGAACGCGCTCCGGCCGCTCGAAACCTCGCCAGGACCGGGACTCAGGGCGTGCTGCCTGTTCGGGAGGACCGCCGCCGCCGCTGGGCGCGAGGTGGCACCGGCGTGCGATCGGTGTGCTTGGTGGGCGTCGCCACCGGGAGCTGGGCGAAGATCTCGAGTCCTCGGTCGTTCTTCCCGTCGGGCGAGAGATCCTCCCAGCCCTGGATCTC
>DASUPQ010000823.1 GCA_036280995.1 Actinomycetota bacterium
AGGACCTCGTCCTCGGGCAGGCTGAACGGCTCCCAGTCCGGCTTGAAGTCCGGCCGGGTCCCCCGGCGTCGGGTCTCGCCCATACGCAGATGGTACGCCCGGGCCATGGCTCAGGCGCTCCTGGGGGCCCTCGTCAGCGCATGCGCCGCTGCAGCAATCGCGAGCCGCGTCGTTCGAAGCATCGGGCGGTGAGGACGGCCACCGGGCGCAAAGAAGTCGTCAAGGTCCGGGATGGCCCGGCGCGGCGGCCTATCCTGGTCGCATGGACGTCCCTCGGCGGCTGGCGGTGGGCGGGCCCCGGGGCACGCTCGGCTACGTCGTCGCCGTCGGCGGAACGGTCCTGGCCACCGTCCCGCTGCTGGCCTTCCGGGCCGAGCTGAGCAAGACCACCGTGGTGCTCGCCTACCTGCTGGTGGTGACCGGGGCGGCGGCGGCGGGTGGGCTGGGGCCGGGCATCACCGCCGCCGGGCTCGGCTTCCTCGCCTTCGACCTGCTGTTCCTCCGGCCCTACCACCACGTCATCGTCGACGACCCCCAGGACTACCTGTCGCTCGGCGTCTACCTGCTCGTCGCGGCCGTGATCAGCCTGCTGGTCGCCTCGACCGAGCGCCGCCGGGCCCAGGCCGAGCGCCGCGAGCGCGAGACCCGCATGCTGTTCGAGCTGTCGACCAGTCTGGTCGCCCACGGCAGCCTGGAGGACACCCTGCGCGGGGTGGTCCGCACCGTGCGCTCGCTGTTCGACCTCGCCGGCTGCGCCATCGTGCTGCCGTCGGGCGACGGCGACGGCTTCCGCCTGGCCGCGGTCGACGGCGAGGTGCCCGGCGACCACGACGAGCGCGTGCCCATGGGCAGCGGCGGACAGGTCGTCGGGGCGCTGGTGGTGGTGGCCGGCGGCCCCGGCTCGTCCGGGTTCGGCGAGCCCGAGCGGCGGGTCCTGGCCACCTTCGCCAACCAGGCCGCCCTGGCCGTCGAGCGGGGCCAGCAGGAGGAGCAGCGCAACCGGGCCCTGGCCCTGCAGGAGACCGACCGGCTGCGCACCGCCCTGCTCAACTCCGTCTCCCACGACCTGCGGACCCCGCTGGCCTCGATCAAGGCCTCGGCCTCGAGCCTGCTCGACCGGGAGGTCCGCTGGAGCGACGCCGAGCGCGACGAGTTCCTGACCACGATCAACACCGAGGTCGACCGGCTCACCCGGCTGGTCCACAACCTGCTCGACATGTCCCGCATCGAGGCCGGGGCGCTCGACCCGCGGCTGGTCGAGAGCTCGCTCGCCGAGGTGGTCGGCCCGGTGGTGCGCCGGGCCAGGGCCGCCTCCCGGCAACGGGTCGAGGTGGACGTGCCCGACGAGCTGGCCCCGGTCCTGGTCGACCCGGTCCGCCTCGACCAGGTGCTGACCAACCTGCTCGACAACGCCCGCGGCTACGCCCCCGGCAGCCCCGTCCAGGTGGCCGCCCGCCAGGACGGCGACCGCATCGAGCTGCGGGTGGTGGACCACGGCCCCGGCATCCCCGTCCCGGAGCGGGAGCGGGTCTTCGACCAGTTCTACCGGCTCAAGGGCGGCGGCAGGCGGCCCGAGGGGACCGGCATGGGCCTGGCCATCTGCCGCGGGATCGTGCAGGCGCACGGCGGCGCCCTGCGGGTCGAGACGACCCCGGGAGGCGGCGCCACCTTCGTGCTCACCCTGCCGGTGTCCCCCGTGTCGCCGGACATGGAGGTGGTGCGGCCATGACCCGGGTCCTGGTGGTCGACGACGAGCCGCCGATCGTGCGGGCGGTCGCGGCGAATCTCAGAGTGCGCGGCTTCGAGGTGCTGACCGCCTCGACCGGCGAGGCCGCCCTGACCGCGGTCGAGACCCACCAGCCGGACTGCGTCGTGCTCGACCTGGGCCTCCCCGGCATCGACGGCCTCGAGGTGCTACGCCGGCTCCGCACCTGGACCCAGGTTCCGGTGGTGGTGCTGACGGCCATCGACGGCGAGCGCGACAAGGTGGCCGCCCTCGACCTGGGCGCCGACGACTACGTGACCAAGCCGTTCGGCGTGGCCGAGCTGATGGCCAGGATCCGGGTCGCGCTGCGCCACGCCCGGGCCGCCGGGGCCGACCGCCCGCGGGTCATCACCGCCGGGGACGTTGCCATCGACCTCGACGCCAAGCTGGTCACCAGGGACGGCGCCCAGGTGCGGCTGACCCCGACCGAGTACCGGCTGGTCGAGACCCTGGCCGTCAACGCCGGCCGGCTCTGCACCCACCGCTTCCTGCTGGAGCGGGTCTGGGGCCCCGGCTACGGCGAGGAGTCCCAGTACCTCCGGGTCTACATGGCCAACCTGCGCAAGAAGCTCGACGACCCGGCGGCCCCGCAGCTGCTGCTGACCGAGCCCGGGATGGGGTACCGCTTCGTGGTCCCCGAGCCCGAGGGCGCCACCGGCTGACCCGCCCGCCTGCGGTACACTGCGACCTCGAAGCGGGATGTAGCGCAGCTTGGCAGCGCGCCACGTTCGGGACGTGGAGGCCCCGGGTTCAAATCCCGGCATCCCGACCACGATCGCGGGCCCGTCAACCCCGCCGGATCGCGGCCAGCCGCGACGGGATCGCCGCCCGGCGGAGGAGGTCGCCGGCGTGGGAGGTGACGCCGACGTCGCCGGTGAGCTCGACGCCCTCGCCGGGGGGGACGG
>DASUPQ010000824.1 GCA_036280995.1 Actinomycetota bacterium
GGTTGCCGTCGTGCTCGGCCGACAGCTCGCAGCCGAGCAGCACGGTCAGGCCGGTGCCGCGGGCCGCGGCCTGGGCCCGCTCGACCCCGCCGGTGTTGTCGTGGTCGGTGAGGGCGATCCCGGTCAGGTCCCGGGTCGCGGCCAGCTCGACCACTTGCTCGGGGTCGAGGGTGCCGTCCGAAAAGGTCGAGTGGGTGTGCAGGTCAAAGCCGGGCATGCGACGACGATAGCGCAGCGGCCGACGGCCCCGGTCCGGTACCGATCCTGTGACGGGGATACAGGTCCGCCGTCCGGCCTCCGAGGGCGCTCGGCCTTCTCGTCGTGCGCCGAGGCGATGTCTGCGTTACGTCGCCACCACGACGCCATGCTGTTGCTTCGATTCGGCATGGTCACAGATGGCTAACTCCTGACGGCGGGTCGACCCCTCCCTGCCGTCAGCGTTGTACGTTGACCTCGCGTCAACCAGCCCCATCGGAAGGTGGGGCCTGGCTCTGTGGCCATGGGCCAGAGTCACTTGCCCGTCGTCTCTCGAACAGGGGTTCGAGTGCACCTCGTCGCCATGCTTCTCGCCTCCATGTCTCGTGTCGATGTCCTGCTCATGCTCGCCGTCGTCGCGCTCTTCCCGGTCGTGCTGCTGGCCCTGCTGCTGATCACGTCCGGTCTTGAGGGGCGGGTGGTGGGCCGGCCCAGGCCCAAGGTGGGCGCCCGGGAGCGGCCGGGCCCGCGCGACCCGCGCTAGCCGGCCGGGCGTTTCGGCGGCCTTGCCGGGTGGTAGGGCCGTTGGCGGAGCGTGTTCCCGCCGTCAAGCCGAGGACCCCGTCATGCCAGCCCGCCAGCGGCCGCCGAGCGCGGCCCGCGACCTGATCCCCGAGCGGCCCGACCTGGACAGCCTCCGCTCGGCCGCGGCCGGCTGCACGGCCTGCGACCTGTACCGCGACGCCACCCAGACCGTCTTCGGCGAGGGCGCCCCCCGCTCCGAGGTGATGCTGGTCGGCGAGCAGCCGGGCGACGGCGAGGACCGCGCCGGGCGCCCGTTCGTCGGCCCGGCGGGGCGCATGCTCGACCAGGCGCTCGAAGAGGCCGGCATCGACCGCGAGCTGGCGTATGTGACCAACGTCGTCAAGCACTTCAAGTTCGAGCGCCGGGGCAAGCTCCGCCTGCACAAGAAGCCCAACGCCGAGCAGGTCCACGCCTGCTTCCCCTGGCTGGAGTCGGAGCTGGCCGTGGTCCAGCCCCGGGTGCTCGTCCTGCTGGGCGCGACCGCCGCCCAGGCCCTGCTGGGCAGCTCGTTCCGGGTCAGCCGCCAGCGGGGCGAGTTCCTCGACTCCGACCTCGCCCCCCGGGTCCTGGCCACCGTCCACCCCTCCTCCATCCTCCGCGCCCCCGACGAGGAGGCCCGTGTCCTGGCCTACAAGGGCTTCGTCGCCGACCTGGCCGTGGTCGCCGAGGAGCTGGCAGATGCCGGGGGCTCCGCCCCCCGCCAGCCCCCCGAGACCGAGCCGAAGGTCCAGTAGGATCTCCTCCGCTCCTGGCGGAGCGGGAAGGAGGGCGATGGAGCCCGAGGAGCTGACCGAGCTGGCCCTGGAGGCGGCGGTGGCGGCCGGGGCGGGCTACGCCGACGTCCGCTGGGTGCGGGAGGAGACCGAGGGGCTCACCGTGGTCGACGGGCGGGTCGACAATCTGGAGGCCGAGGAGTCCAGCGGGCTCGGGGTCCGGGTGCTGGTCGACGGGTGCTGGGGGTTCGCGGCCAGCGCCGTGCTCGACCCGGCGCGGGCCCGGGCCCTGGCCGGGCGGGCGGTCGAGGTGGCGAGGGCGTCGGCGGCCACGGGCGGCGAGCCGGTGCGGCTGGCCCCGGCCGAGCCGGCGGTGGCCAGCTGGTCGACCCCGGTGGGGCGCGACCCCTTCGCCGTCCCCCTGGCCGAGCGGGTCGACCTGCTGCTGGCCGCCTGCGACGCCCAGCGGTCGGTGGCCGGGGTGGCCCACGCCAAGGGCACCGTCGACCTGTGGCGCCGCCGCACCGTGCTCTGGTCCACCGAGGGCACCCGCGTCGACCAGACGGTCACCCAGACCGGGGCCGGCATCGAGGCCACCGCCACCGGCGGCGGCGACCTCCAGCAGCGCAGCTGGCCGAACTCGTTCCGGGGCCAGTTCCAGGCCGGCGGCTGGGAGGTGGTCGAGGCGGCCGATCTGGTCGGCAACGCCCCCCGGGTGGCCGCCGAGGCGGTCCAGCTCCTGGCCGCTCCCGTGCTCCCCGAACGGGTGACCACGGTGATCCTGGACGGCCAGCAGCTCTCGCTCCAGGTGCACGAGTCGGTCGGGCACCCGCTGGAGCTGGACCGGATCCTCGGCATGGAGGCCGCCTACGCCGGCACCTCGTTCGTCGGCCCGGGTGACCTGGGGCGGCTGCGCTACGGCTCGCCGGCCATGTCGGTCACGGCCGACGCGACCACCCCGGGCGGGCTGGGCACCTTCGCCTTCGACGACGAGGGGGTCCCCGCCCAGCGGTCGCCGCTGGTCGCCGAGGGCGTGGTCGCCGGGTTCCTGACCAGCCGGGAGACCACCACCGACGGCGCCGGGTCGGGCGGGGCCATGCGGGCCGACGGGTGGGGGGCCATGCCCCTGATCCGCATGACCAACGTCCACCTGGAGCCCGGTCAGGGCACCCTCGACGAGCTGGTCGCCGACACCGCCGACGGCGTGCTGCTGAGCGTCAACCGGTCCTGGTCGATCGACGACCGGCGGGTCAACTTCCAGTTCGGGGTCGAGGCGGCCTGGGAGATCCGGGGCGGGCGCCTGGGCCGGCTGTACCGCAACGCCACCTACGACGGGCGCACGACCGAGCTCTGGGGGTCGCTGGACGCCGTCTGCGGGCCCGGGGAGTGGGTCGTGTGGGGGGTGCCGAACTGCGGCAAGGGCCAGCCCTACCAGAACGCCCGGGTCGGCCACGGGGCCGCCCCGGCCCGGTTCCGCGACGTGCACGTCGGCGGGGTGGGGCGGTGACGGCGTTCGGGTCCGAGCGGCTGCTGGAGGTGGCCGAGGCCGCCCTCGGGACCGGGGGCGCCGACGACGTCGAGGCGCTGGTGTACCGGCAGGCCGGCGGCCTGACCCGGTTCGCCGCCAGCCGCATCCACCAGTCGGCCTGGCGCGAGGACCTGTGGGTCCGGGTCCGGGTGGTGGTCGACGGCAACCGGGTGGGGACGGCCACCGTCCACGCCGCCGACCCGGCGGCGGTGCGGGCCACGGCCGGGCGGGCCGCCGAGGTGGCCCGGACGATGCCCCCCGACCCCGGCTACCCGGGCATGCCCGGCCCGGCCACCGCCTACCCCGAGGCCGGCCGCCACGACGAGGCGACCGCCGGCGCCGACCCGGCGACCAGGGCCGGGCTGGTCGCGGGGGTGCTCCGCCGGCTCCCGGCGGGAGTGGCCGCGGCCGGGGCCTGCGAGACCCGCGAGCTGGAGATCGCCCTGGCCAACACCCGCGGGGTCCGGGCCGCGGGGGCGACCACCGGGGCCGGCTTCTCGATCCTGGTCGACGCCGGGTCCGGCACCGGCTGGGCCGAGGGGACCGAGCCGGCCCTGGCCGACCTGGACGTCGCCACCCTCGGCGAGCGGGCCGCCCGCAAGGCCATGGACAGCCGCGAGCCGCGCGAGCTCGCCCCCGGCACCTACCCGGTGGTGCTGGAGCCCAACGCGGCCTCGGTCATGGTCCAGTGGCTGGGCTGGCTGGGCTTCGGGGCCAAGGCGTACGACGAGGGCCGCAGCTTCCTGGTCGGCCGCCTCGGCCAGCGGGTCTGCTCGCCCCTGGTCACGATCGTCGACGACGCCACCGCCGCCGACACCATCGGCGTCGGCTTCGACTTCGAGGGCGTCCCCAAGCGCCGCGTCACCCTGATCGACGAGGGGGTGGCGGCCAGCCTCGTCTACGACTTCCGGGCCGCCACCGGCCACGGGGTCGAGCCCACCGGCCACGGCCTCCCGGCCCCGTCGGCCGAGGGCGCCCTGCCGATGCACCTCTCCCTCCTGCCCGGCCAGACCCCCCAGGCGGACCTGGTCGCCGGCCTGGAGCGGGGCCTGCTGGTCACCCGCTTCCACTACACCAACCTGGTCAACCTGATGGACACCACCATCACCGGCATGACCCGCGACGGCACCTTCTGGGTCGAGGACGGCCGGGTCGTCGGCGCCGTCCGCAACCTCCGCTTCACCCAGTCGATCCTGGAGGCCCTCTCGTCGGTCCGCGCCGTCGGCGCCGAGACGGAGATGGCCACCGAAGACGGCTACGGCGCCGCCCGCGCCCCCGCCCTGGCCATCGACCGGTTCGCGTTCTCCAGCGCGACCACGTTCTAGCCGCTACTGCGCCTCGGCGCCGACGTGGGACCATGGCGGCATGGGTGAGGAGCCGCCCCGGCCGGTGGTGGCGGTCGGGCTGGTGGCCCGGGACCGCCGTGGCCGGCTGCTGCTGGTCGAGCGGGGCAGCCCGCCCCACAAGGGCCACTGGTCGCTGCCGGGCGGGCGGGTCGAGGGGGGCGAGACGATCGCCGCCGCGGCGGCCAGGGAGCTGCGGGAGGAGACCGGCCTGGAGGCCGCCGTCGGCGAGATCGCCGGGGTCGTGGAGCGGATCGGCGAGGGCTACCACTTCCTGATCGTCGACCTCTGGGCGGAGCTGGCCGACGACGCCGTGCCCGTGGCCGACGGCGACGCCGCCGACGCCCGCCTGGTCGAGCTCGGCCAGCTTCCCGGCTATCTGCTGTCGCCCGGCCTGGCCGGGTTCCTGGCCGGGATCGGCTGCTGGCCCGACGGGGCGCCGGTTCCCGACGACCTCCCTCCCCCGCCGCCTCCTGTGGCCCGGCCACAGTAGGCTGGGGGGATGCCGGAGCTTCCCGAGGTCGAGTCCGTCCGCCGCCAGCTCGAACCCGAGCTGCGGGGCCGGCGGGTGCTCGGCGTCTGGGCCGACACCCAGCGGCGCTTCCACGCCCCCGACCGGCTGTGTGGCCGGACGGTCGAGGGGGTCGGGCGCCGGGGCAAGTTCCTGCTCTGCCCGCTCGACCAGGGCCTGGAGCTGGTGCTGCACCTGGGCATGACCGGCGTGCTCCACTTCGGCGTGGCCGACGCCTACGCCCGGGCCCGGATCGCCCTGGACGACGGCCGCGAGCTGGTCTTCCGGGACGTGCGCCGGTTCGGCGGCCTGGCCGTGGTCGAGGCCGGCGCCTACGGGCCGCTGCCGACCCTGGCCCGGCTCGGGCCCGAGCCCCTGTCGGAGGAGTTCGACCCCCGCCGCTTCGCCCGCGACCTGGCCGCCACCCGCGCCCCGGTCAAGGCCTACCTGCTGAGCCAGCGGCCGGTGGCCGGGGTCGGCAACATCTACGCCGACGAGGCCCTGTGGCTGTCCCGTATCCACCCCTCCTCCCGCCGGGTCGGCCCGCGCCGCGCCCTCGCCCTCCACGGCGCCATCCGCCGCGTCCTGACCGAGGCCATCGACCGCGAAGGCACCACCTTCCGCGACTACCGCATGGTCAACGGCGAGAGCGGTCGCAACGCCGACTTCCTCATCGCCTACGGCCAGGCCGGCCACCCCTGCCCCCGCTGCGCCACCCCCCTGCGCAAGGTCCACCTCGCGGGTCGCGGGACCACGTTCTGCCCGGTCTGCCAGCGGCGCTAGGGGTCGGGGGTTCGGACGAAGACCCCTACGCGAACGGCGGCCGCGATGGCGCCGCTCTCCCCGGGCGGTGACGGCGCCGACGATGAGCCGCACCGGCCAAGCGATGTGCCGGTGCCATGCGAGGATCGGGAGATCGAAGCGACCTGACGATCAGGCCAGGCCGCCACCGAGGTCCGCCGAACCCGCCTCCGCGAAGGGAGCGACGATGACCAAGCCGCAGCCGATCCCCGACGGCTATGGGACCGTCACGCCCTGGGTCGTCACCAGCGACACCCGGCGCCTGCTGGAGTTCATCACGCAGGCCTTCGACGCCGAGGAGATCGGCCTGGTCGAGGTGGAGGGCGGCGCGATCGGGCACGCCGAGGCGCGGATCGGCGACTCGATCATCATGATGTTCGACTCGCCGTTCCCGGTCGCCACACCAGGTCTGCTGCGCCTGTACGTCGAGGACGGCGACGCCGTGTTCCGCCGGGCGGTGGCGGCCGGCGCCACGGTGGTGACCCGGCTGACCGAGCTGGCCTGGGGCGACCGGGTGGGGCGCGTCCGCGACCCACTGGGGAACATCTGGTGGATCCAGGAGCGCGTCGAGGAGCCTGCTCCTGACGAGGCGGCCAGGCGCCTCCAGGATCCGAAGTACACCGAGGCCATGCGGTACCTCCAGTCGAGCCTCGCAGCTGGCCTGGACGCGTCCTAGCGGGTCGTGGCTCAGGAGCGCGTCGGCGCATCGCTGATCCGAGCGTTGGCCCTCTGTGGCCCGAGCCCCGTGTCGGGTGACGGCATGGGGCCCGGACTCCCTACCCGCGGCGGCCCCAGAACAGGAGGCGCTTGAACGGGTACCGGTACGGGCGGCTGTCCTCCAGCCGCGGGACGAGCCGGGCCCGGTAGGTGGCCAGGAACTCCCCGAACAGGTCCTCCGGCATGCGGGCCTGGTAGTCGGTGAGGAGGGTGCCCCGGGCCCACTCGACGACCTCGTCGCGGGCGGCCAGGTGGTGGAGGTAGACCTGGAGCCGGACGTGCTGGGGGGCGAGGCCGAGGCGGTCGAGCAGGTCCGCGTACCACTCCGGGGCCTGGACCGGCGACTGGCGGCGGTAGCCGCCGAGGGCCGTCCGGAACGGCTCGGTGCCCGCGACCTCGGCGGCGACGACGTGGGAGGGATGGTCGTGGTTGGCCGGCATCTGCACGGCCAGCTGGCCACCCTCGCCCAGGCCGGCGACCAGCCGCCCGAGCAGCCCCTCCTGGTCGGGCAGCCAGTGCAGGGCGGCATTGGAGAAGACGACGTCCCAGCCGCCCTCGGTGAAGTCGGCGATGTCGCCCTGCTCGAACCGGAGGCCGTCGCCGGCCAGGGCGACCGCCCGCTCCAGCATGGCCGGCGAGCTGTCCAGGCCCAGCGTCTCGCCGGCCTCGAGGCGGCGGTGGAGCTGGGCGGTGAGCTCGCCGCCGCCGCAGCCGAGGTCGACCACCCGGCCGCCGGGCACGGGCCGGACCAGCGACAGCAGGTCGTGGAAGGGCGCGGCCCGCTCGTCGGCGAACCGCTCGTACCGTCCCGGGTCCCAGGCGTCCACGGCCGCCATCCAAGCCGCCGGCCCGGCGGCCGTCAACGCCGGCGGCCGATATCACCTGGGAGGCCGGCGCCGGCCGGCAGGTCGCAATTCCATCACACCGGATCACACCGGAAGGCCGAGATGCGGCAAGATACCGATGACGGGAAGCGGCCCGACGAGACGGACGGAAATGGGGACCCGGTTGGCCGACCAGCAGGTGATCGGGAAGGTCGGACGCGTGACCGGCACGATCGCGCCCGAACAGGTCGGCGAGGTCATGATCTCCATCCGCGGCGGCAGCGAGGCCTTCAACGCCTATGCCGCCGACACCCAGGACACGATCTCGACCGGCACCCGCGTCGTCGTGATCGAGTACTTCCCGCCACGGACCGTCGTGGTCAGCCCCATGTAGGGCTGCGTGGAAAGGCTGAGCAATGGACCCCCTGATCCTTGCCGGTGGCGTTGTCGTCGGCTTGGTCGTCCTGTTCGCGATCTTCAAGCTCATGTGGCGGGTCGCCGAGCCCAACGAGGCCCTGGTGATCTCCGGCCTGCGCGAGCACTCCTCGCCCGAGGGCGCCGGCGAGAGCATGGGCTTCCGCATCGTCACCGGCAAGGGCACCCTGGTGCTGCCCGGCATCCAGACGGTCCGGCGGCTGTCGCTCGACCTGCGCGAGGCCCCGCTGTCGATCGAGTGCGTCACCCACCAGGGCATCCCGCTCGGCATCCAGGGCGTCGTCATCTTCAAGGTCGGCGACGACTACGTCTCGATCGCCAACGCGGCCCGCCGCTTCCTCGACCAGCAGCAGCAGATGGACGCCCGGGTGCACAACGTGTTCGCCGGCCACCTGCGGGCGATCGTCGGCAACATGACCGTCGAGGAGATGATCCGCGACCGCGAGAAGCTCACCTCCCTGACCCGCCAGTCGTCGGGGTCGGAGATGGAGAAGCTCGGGCTGATCGTCGACTCGCTCCAGGTGCAGGAGATCCACGACCCGACCGGCTACATCCGCAACCTGGCCCTGCCGCACGCGGCCGCCGTGGCCCGGGAGGCGCGCATCGCCCAGGCCCACGCCGACCGGGAGGCGACCACCGCCGAGCAGGGCGCCGACGCCCTCAAGGCCGAGGCCAGGCGCGAGAGCATGATCAAGCAGGCCGGCTACCAGGCCGAGATCGACAAGGCCTCGGCCGAGTCGCAGCAGGCCGGGCCGCTGGCCGACGCCTCGGCCCGCCAGCACGTGGTCGTCGAGGAGACCAAGGTGGCCGAGCTGGAGGCCCAGCGCGAGGAGCAGCGCCTCCAGGCCAGCATCCGCAAGCCGGCCGACGCCAAGGCCTATGAGTCGGTGACCCTGGCCAAGGCGTCCCGCGACGCCCGCATCGCCGGGGCCGAGGCCGAACGTCAGGAGGTCGAGCTGCACGCCAAGGCCTCGGCCGAGCGGGTCCGCCTGGAGGCGGTCGCCGAGGCCGAGCGGGTGCGGGTCGACGCCATCGCCCGGTCCGAGTCGACCCGGCTCATCGGCGAGGCCGAGGCGGCCGCGACCGCGGCCAGGGGCCGGGCCGAGGGCGAGGCCGTGCAGGCCAGGGGCATGGCCGAGGCCGAGGCGATCAAGGCCCGGGCCGACGCCCTGGCCGAGAACCAGGACGCCGTGATCGGCCAGCAGCTGGCCGAGAAGTGGCCGGCGATCGTGGAGGCCGCGGCCAAGCCGTTCGGCTCGGTCGACCAGATGATCATCCTCAACGGCGCCCAGGGCCTGTCCGAGGCGCTGGCCGCGGCCCTCAGCCAGGGGGTGGCCGGCCTCCAGCTGGCCCGCAACCTCCTGGCCGGCGGCGGCAACGGGGCCAAGGCCGAGCCCGGCGACCGCGACGCGCTCCAGGCGCCCGGCGCCGCGCCCCGGGACCGCACCTCCTGACCGCAACCGCCGGGGCGGCGGTCCGCGAAGATAGGACTGGTTCCTGTCCGCGGGCGAGGAGGGAGGTGTCGGGATGCTGGTGGCGGTCACCGGGGCGTCGGGGCTGATCGGCACGGCCCTGGTGCGGCGCCTGCACGCCGAGGGCCACGAGGTGCTGCGCCTGACCCGCTCGGCCCCGAGCGCCCCCGACCAGGTCCGCTGGGACCCGGCGGCCGGCGAGCTCGATCCCGACGCGCTGGCCAAGGCGGATGCGGTCGTCCACCTGGCCGCCGCCAACATCGGGGAGCACCTGCGCTGGACCGGGAAGGTCAAGCGGGACCTCCTCCAGAGCCGGGTCCAGGGCACCAGGCTGGTCGCCGAGACCCTGGCCGGCCTGGCCCGGGGGGACGGGGGGTCCGAGGGGCCTCGGGTGCTGGTGTGCGCGTCCGGGGTCGGGTTCTACGGCGACCGGGGCGACGAGGTGCTCACCGAGTCGAGCAGCGGCGGCGAGGGGTTCCTGGCCGACCTGGTGCGCCAGTGGGAGGCAGCCGCCGGCCCGGCCAGGGAGGCCGGGCTGCGGGTCGTGCACATGCGCACCGGTCCCGTCCAGGACGCCGCCGGGGCCGGCCTGCCCAAGCAGGCGCTGATGTTCCGCCTTGGGGTGGGCGGCCGCTTCGGGTCGGGCCGCCAGTGGCTGAGCTGGACCTCGCTCGACGACATCGCCGGCGCCTACCTCCACGCCCTGACCCACGACGGCCTGGACGGGCCGGTCAACAACGTCGCCCCCAACCCGGTGACCAACGCCGAGTTCACCGCCACCCTGGCCCGGGTCCTCCACCGCCCGGCCGTCCTGCACGCCCCGGCGTTCGCCCTGCGGCTGGTGCTGGGCGAGACGGCCGACGAGTTCCTGCTCGTCAGCCAGCGCGCCCGTCCGGCCCGCCTCCTGGAGACCGGCTACCGCTTCCGGTTCCCCGAGCTGGAAGCGGCCCTCCGCCACACCCTGGGCCGCCCCGGATAGGGACACGGCCCGGGGGCGGCCACGCGGCCGCCCCCGGGTGCCGTTCGGTGGCTAGCGCCCGTCGGACGGGCGCTGCTGCCTGGCCCGGTCGGTCTCCTGGTCGTAGACGCCCTCCTGGACGCCTGGCTCCTCCGGGCCGGGGCGGTCGAGCCGCTCCGGCTCCTCGTCGGTGAACAGCGACCCGCCGCCACCGGGCCGGTCCATCCGCTGCGGCTCCTCCTGGTACCCGGCCATGGCGTCGCCGGCGCCGAAGCGGGCCGGATCGTCGGCGGCGACGGCCGAGCGGTCGGGGGCGCCCGCGTCCTCGGTCGCGAAGGCGGGGCGTCCAGAGGCCACCGGCTCGTCGGCGTAGCCCGCGCGGTCGGACGGCCCCGCGTCCTCGACCCGCTCGTACGCCGTCTGGTCGACGACCGGCTCGGCGGCCAGGCCGGGGTCGCGCTCGTCGGCGAGCGGGGCCGTGGCGGCCACGGGAGCCGTGGCCGTCGGGGCGTCGCCGACGGGCCGCTCCGCCTCGTAGCCGGACCGCTCGGTCTCGTAGCCGGGGCGATCCTCGGTCGGGGTCGCCTGGGTGGCGCCCTCTTCGGCGGCGGCCACGTCGTAGCCGATCATCCCGGCGCCCTCGACGTGGGAGCCGAGCCGGGTGGCCATCGGGTCTCCCTCGGACATGGCGACGGTGGTCCTGGGCTGTTCGGCGCCGGCCGCGACCGGGTCGGGCTCGGTCAGCGAGGTGTCGCGACCCGGACCGGGCTCCTCGGACTCGCTGCCGATCATGCCGGTGTCGCCTTGCCGTGCCTCTTCGCTGCGGTCGGACATCCCAGCGTCGTCGCGGTCCATCACGACCTCCTTTCGGTCCGTTCAGGTCTATCCGGCCGAGGTGTTGTGGAAACGCTGCGCACAGGCGCAGATGGCGCTAGCGAAAGTCGCGGGAACGGGTGGCGGCGGTCAGCGGCAGGGGCCGGAGCTGGTCGGCGACCACGTTGATCACGCCCTCGGCCCGCTCCAGCCGGCCCCTGACCAGCAGGGCGGCGGCGGTCCGGCCGACCCGCCGGTAGCGGGCCCAGACACCCCTGGAGCAGATCACGTTGACCAGCCCGGTCTCGTCCTCGATGTTCAGGAAGGTGGTCCCGCCGGCGGTGGCCGGGCGCTGACGGTGGGTCACCACCCCGCCGACCAGCACCCTGGCGCCGGCCGGGACGGCGGCCAGCCCGTCGGCGGGGACGGCGCCGAGCTCGTCCAGGCGTTGGCGGGCGAACTGCACCGGGTGGCTGTCGCCCGACAGGCCGGTCGCCCACAGGTCGGCCGCGCCCAGCTCGACCGGGCTCATTCCCGGCAGCCGCGGCGCCTCCGCCCCCACCGCCGTCCCGGGCAGGCGGTCCGCCCTGGCCTGGGCGACGGCCCCGGCCGCCCACAACGCCGCCCGCCGCTCCAG
>DASUPQ010000825.1 GCA_036280995.1 Actinomycetota bacterium
CGAGCCGCTGGAAGCGGTGGGTGATGCCGTCGGGGTCGATCGGCGCCGACCCGTCGGGGACGTGCGAGAACACATAGGCGTCGGCCGCCAGGCTGGTCCCGCAGGCGAGGGCGTCCTTGACCTGGGTGATCCGGCGGGCCCGCAGCAGCTCCGCCGTGCCGGCGCCGATAGCGACGCGGCGCTTGGCATGGGTCTTGGTCGGCTTGGCCAGCAGGGCCTCGCGGGGGACACGCACCACGGCACCGGCGATCAGGACCTCGCCCTGGTCCAGGTCGACCTCTGACCAGCGCAGCGCGCACAGCTCGCCGCGGCGGGCGCCCAGCACCACGGCCAGGCGCAAGAAAAGCCCCAGCTCCTCATCCTCGGCGGCCGCGGTGCGCAGCAACCGGGCGGCGTCGATGACCGCCGGCGGCTGGGTGTCGGCCTGCTCGCGCGAGGGCGGGGAGGCGAGCCGGGCCGGGTTGTGGCTGATCCAGCCCCAGACGACGGCGCGGGTGAGCGCGCCCGACAAGATGGCGTGGATCTGGCGGACGCTGCTGGCGGCCAGGGGCCGGCCACCCTTGCCGCCCTGGCGGCGCAGGCGGGCGTAGAAGGTGTCCAGGGTGGCGGCATCCAGCTGGCCGACCTGGAGCCGGCCGAGGCTGGGCAGGATCGAGCGGTCGATGTAGCCGCGGTAGGCGGCCACGGTCGTAGGCGAGATCGGTCGGACGCTGAGGCGCCACTCCAGCCAGCGCTCGATCAGCTCGGCCACGGTCTTGGTCTTGCTGCCCCGGTGCTGGCCGGCGGCGATCTGGGCCAGCAGTTCGGCCTCGACTTGTCGTGCCTGCTTCATGGCGGCCCGGCCCTTGCCGGGGACCTGGCGACTGACCCAGCGCTTGCGGCCGGTGAGCGGATCGCGGCCGGCGTAGACCTGGACCTGGAGGCCGTCGCGGTCGGGGCGCTGTCGGATCACTGCGGACCCTTCGGTCATGCCGTTCTGACAGCGAAAGAATGACCAGGGAATGACCACGAGAGCAAGCAAAGCAACCGCTGTAAGGCTCTGAACTGGGGGTTTGGCGCGCCCCTGGCAGGACTCGAACCTGCAACCTACGGATTAGAAGTCCGTTGCTCTATCCATTGAGCTACAGGGGCCTTCAAGGAGCATACCGGGGTCGGGGGATGGTGAAGCAGGGGTACGAGGCCGGGCCGACCCGGACTCTGGGCGACGGGATGGCGCCGAGGCGGGTGAGGAGGCGGAGGGAGGGGGCATTGGCGTCGTCGGTGGTGGCGACGATCTCGTCGAGGCCGAGGGTGCCGAAGGCGTGGGCGAGGACGGCGGTGGCGGCTTCGGTGGCCAGGCCCTGGGACCAGTGGGTGGGGGCGAGGCTGTAGAGGAGCTCGACCCCGGCGCCGTGGTCGAAGGGGCTGAGGCCGCAGACGCCGATCAGGGCGGGGGCGGCGGGCGGAGCGGGGCGGACGACCCAGAGGCCCCAGCCGTGGGCCTGGAAGGTGTGGTGGCTGCGGGCGATCAGGTCGGCGACCGTGGACGTGGGGACGGGGTTGGCGTCCCAGAGAAAGCGCCCGACCTGGGGGTCGTTCCAGTGGGCGTGGAGCGGGGCCAGGTCGTCGTCCTCGACCGGGGTCAGGAGCAGGCGGGCGGTGGCGAGCGTCGGCGGCATGGGGAGCAGCATCGCAGAAGCGGACGCGCCGGCCATCCTCGGCGGCCCGTCCGAGGCGTCAGGGGGCGGGGCGGACGGCGCCGGCGTAGCTGGAGCGCCAGATCGAGGAGGTGCGGACGACCGCGCCGGTGTAGGGAGCTTCCACCATCATGCCCTTGCCGATGTACATGCCGACGTGGTGGATGGTGCCCGGGTTGCCGGGGTTGTCGGCGAAGAAGACCAGGTCGCCGGGGACCAGGTGGAGGGGGTCGACGGAGCGCATCCCGGCGTAGGCGGCGTACTGGGCCCGGGAGACCCGGGGGATGGTGACGCCGGCGGCGGCGTAGGCGAAGCTGGTGAGGCCTGAGCAGTCGAAGGTGCTGGGGCCCTCGGCGCCCCAGACGTACGGGGAGCCGAGCTGGGCCAGGGCGACCGCGACCGCCTTGCGGGCGGCCGGGGAGGCGCGGCCGTCGCGGATGGGGGCGGTGCCGGCCGTCCGGGCCGCGGACACGTAGTCGGCGAAGGCGGCCCGCTGGCTGGCCTCCTCGGCGCGCCGTTCCTGCTCGATCATGGCGGCCACGCGGCGGTCCATGGTGCGGAGCTCGCGCTCGATATCGGCGGCCAGGCGCTCGGCCTTGGCCCGCTTGGCGTCGAGCTGCTCGGCGCCGCGGGCCTGGGCGACCAGGCGGTCCGAGAGGCGGGCGCGGGTGCTGTCGAGCTTGGCCTTGGCCTGGGTGACCTTGTCGACCAGGGCCAGGTCGGCCTCGAGGACGGCCCGTTGCAGGGGCAGCCTGGCCAGGGCGTCGGCCGGGTCGTCGGCGCCGACCAGGGTGGACATGAACCAGCCGGGGCCGGCGATGTAGCTGCTGCGGGCGCGCTCGTCCAGCTCGGCCTGGACGGTGGTCAGCTCCTTCTCGGCGGCGGCCCGGCGGCGGTCGAGCCGCGAGGCGTCGGCCAGGAGGTCGACCCCGCGGGCGTACGCCTCCTCGAGGTCCTCGGCCATCACCTCCAGCCGGCGGTGCTGGTCGTCGAGCTTGGCCCGGAGCCGGGTCGCCTTGGCCCGCAGCGAGGCCAGGTCGCCGGGCGGGGCGGGCCGCGCTCCCCCGCCGCCCGGGCGGGCGGGACCCGGGTCGGGGGCCCGCAGCGACGGGCCCGGGACGGGGACGGGCGGTCCGGGGTCGGCGGGGCGGGCCAGGGCGGCGGGCGCGGTGAGGGTTGCGGAGGCGAGCATGGCGGCCGACAGCACCGCCGTGGCCAGCGCCCGCGCCGGGCCGCGAACGCGGCGACCCACGGCGGGCCTGGGGCGGGTTGGGGGCATGGGACCTCCGGGTTGCCTGGCTGGTTGCTCGACTCCGGTTCGGTCCTGGGGGCCCGGTGGATGGGACCGTAGAAAAGAACCCGCTCATTTGCCGTAGCGAAACTACGGCATCGCGGGCCGACCGGGTCGGCGGCGCGGCCGAACGTGGGGCGAGAGGGATCGTCACCGACACGCCGGGCAGGCCGCCGCCGGCGGCGGCGCGGGCCGGCTGCACCTGGGAGGAGAGCCTGTGCGACGCCCCTGGATCGCTGTCCTGGCCGCCGCCGCCCTGACCGCCTGCGTCCTCGCCGTGCCGGCCACCGCCATGGCCCAGGCCAAGCCGGGGCAGGCCATGGTCCGGGTGGCGCACTTCTCACCGGACGCGTCGTATGTGGACGTGTACATGGTGAGCCTGAACCGCAAGCAGCTGTTCCCCAACGTCTTCTACAAGTCCGTCTCCGCCTACTGGCCGGTGGCCGCCGGGCCGTTCACCTACGAGGTGCGGGCGGCGGGCGCGGACCCCGAGTCGCAGCCGGTGATCCAGGTCAAGGGCAACCTGGCTTCCGGCAAGGCCTACACGGTGGCGGCGGTGGGCCGCCGGGACCAGCTGCAGGGGCTGCTGCTCCGCGACGACATGGCCCCGTCGGCGCCGGGCAAGGCCAAGGTGCGCTTCCTCGACGCCGCCTTCGACCTGCCGGCGGTCGACATCGCCGTCGCCGGCGGGCCGGTGCTGGAGTCACGGCTGGCGTACCCGGAGCCGACCGGCTACCGGCAGCTCGCCTCAGGGAGCTACCGGGTCGAGGTGCGCCGCACCGGCGCCGACGCCGTCCTGGTCAAGGGCACGGTCGCGGTGAAGCCGGGCACGGTCACCTCGGTGGCGCTGCTCGGAGGGGCCGGCGAGCGGCGCGAGCTGTACGCCTTCAGTGACGCCGCCGGGTCCCGGACGGCGCCGGCCGGCGGCATCCGCACCGGGGCGGGCGGGACCGCTCCCTCCTCCCGCGGCCCGAACGCCCCGGTGCCCCTCCTTCTCCCCGCCGCGGCCCTGGTCGTGCTGGTCGTGACCGGAGCCGCCCGGCGGCGCGTCCAGGGCTAGCGCCGTGCCGCCCCGTTCCCGACCCCGGCGAACGGCCCTCGCCGTCGCCATCGCCGCCGCTGTCGCGGTCGCGCTTGGCGGCTGCGCCGGGGCTGTGGACACCCAGGAGCACCCTAAATCGGCTTCGGCGACGCTCCCCCGCCGGGGGGCCGAGCAACCGGGGGCGGGGTTGCCGCACGCCCGGGAACCGGGGGCCGGGGCGGCGCAGGACCGGGAACCCGGGGCCGGATCCACCCCCGACGCTGCGGCGGGGAGCGTCGCCGCGCCGGGGGCCGCGCCGGCGAACGGACGGTTCGACGTGCCCGGAACACCCCCGCAACCATCCGGGTTCGAGGTGGGCGAACTACCCGAACAACTCACCGCACCTGGGCCGGGATCGGCGCCGGTGCGGCTGGTGATCCCGGCGATCGGGGTGGCGACGCCGCTGGTCCGCCTGGGCCTGGAACCTGACGGGGGCATGGCGGTCCCCGGCGACTTCGGGCGGGCGGGCTGGTTCGCCGAGGGGCCGGCGCCGGGGCAGGTGGGGCCGGCGGTGATCGCCGGGCATGTCGACTCCCGGACCGGGCCGGCCGTGTTCTACCGGCTGCGCGACCTGCGCCCCGGCGACCAGATCCGGGTCGTCAGGGCCGACGGCAGCCACGTGCGGTTCGTGGTCGAGGGGGCGGGCAGCCACCCCAAGGACGGCTTCCCCACCGGCGCGGTGTTCGGGCCGGTCCCCGGGGCGGCCCTGCGGCTCATCACCTGCGCCGGCGACTTCGACCGGGCCCGGGGCAGCTACCGCGACAACCTGGTGGTGTTCGCCCGGCTGGCCGGAACCGGGTGATGATAGGGGCGTGGGAACCGGAGCTGGCCGACGCGGGTCGCGGCCATGGCGGCTGTTGCGCGGCGCTGTGGTCGTCGTCCTCGTGCTGGTGTTGGTCTTCTTCGCCGGCGGCGGCTGGTTCTACTCGGGCGAGATCCGGGCCGGCGCCCTGGACAGCAAGGCGCCGGACCCACTCCCGCTCAGCACCGAGGTCCTGGCCGTCGGCGACGGCTCGATCACCCTGGCCCGCGAACCGGGCTCGCCGCGGGAGCTGACCCTCCCCGGCACCTGGGGCCTGCGCTGGGCGGACGGCTACGGGCGGCTCGGAGCCATCCAGGCCCAGGGACCGGACCGGGTCGAGCGGGCGTTCACCCGCCTGGAGGGGACCCCGCCCCGGGCCGGCGACGACACAGCCGTCGAGGGCTACGCCTTCCCGGCCGACCCGGCCCTGGCCGCGGGCCGGCCGGCCCGCGAGGTCAGCTACCCCTCGCCGCTCGGCCCGGCGGCGGCCTGGCAGGTCGAGGGCCGGCGCGACACCTGGGTGATCCTGGTCCACGGCTACAACGCCGCCCGCACCGAGACCCTGCGGACGCTGGCCACGGTCAGCCATCAGGGCTACCCGGCCCTGGCCATCACCTACCGCAACGACCCGGGCGCGCCCCGCTCCCCCGACGGCCTGCGCCACTGGGGGGCGACCGAGTGGCGTGACCTGGAGGCGGCGACCCGGTACGCGCTCGACCAGGGCGCGGGCGGCGTGGTCCTGGCCGGCTTCAGCATGGGCGGCGCGGTCGTGACCAGCTTCCTGCTGGAGTCGCCGCTGGCCCCCCGGGTCCGGGGGGTGGTGCTGGACTCGCCGGCCCTCGACCTGGGCGAGGTGATCGACCACGGGGCCGCCGACCGGGACCTGCCGGTACTGGGGACGCCGGTCCCGCCGGCCCTGACGGTGGTCGCCAAGGGCATCGCCGGGGTCCGCTACGACCTCGACTGGGGCGAGCTCGACTACGTGGACCGGGCCGGCGGGCTGGCCACGCCCATGCTGGTGCTCCAGCAGAGCGGCGACCCGACGGTGCCGGTAACGATCAGCGAGGGCCTGGCCGCGGCCCGCTCCGACCTGGTCACCTTCGAGCGCTTCGCCGGCGACGGCCACGTCCAGTCCTGGAACGTCGACCGGGCGCGCTACGAGCGGACCGTGCGCGCCTTCCTGGAGCGGGTGGCCCCGGCCGGCGGGGCCTGATCCAGGGCCTGGCCGGCGCCGGCGGCCGGGCTGAGCCGGGCGGTCAGGTCCTCGGCTGGCAGCGGCCGCCCGAAGTGGTAGCCCTGGCCGAGGTCGCAGCCGAGCTCGAGCAGGCGCCGCACCTGCCCGGCGTTCTCGACCCCCTCGGCGACCGCCACCATCCCCAGGGTGTGGGCCAGGTTGATGATGGCGGTCACGATCGCCTGGTCCTCCTGGTCGGAGAGCAGGCCGGCGACGAAGTTGCGGTCGATCTTGAGCTCGTCGACCGGGAACCGCTTGAGGTAGGCCAGCGACGAGTAGCCGGTGCCGAAGTCGTCGACGGTCAGGCTGACCCCGAGGCTCTTGAGCTCGCTCAGGGCCGCGGAGGTCGATTCGACGTCCTCCATCAGGACGGTCTCGATGATCTCCAGGTAGACCAGGGCCGGGTCGATGCCGGTCTCGGCCAGGATCTCGGCCACCACTCCGGCCAGGTTGGGGTGGACGAACTGGCGGGCCGACAGGTTCACCTTGATGGCCAGGCGGCGGTTCTCGGCCTGCCAGGTCCTGGCCTGGCGGCAGGCCTGGCGCAGCACCTGGGTGCCGATGGACATGATCAGGCCGGTCTCCTCGGCCAGGGCGATGAACTCCCCCGGCCCGATCAGGCCCCGGTCGGGATGCTCCCAGCGCACCAGCGCCTCCGCGCCCACCGCGCGGCCGCTGCCCAGGCAGTGGATCGGCTGGTAGAGGACCCGGAACTCGTTGCGCTCGACCGCCCGGTGGAGCGAGCTGTGCATGGCCAGGCGGCGCTTGGCCCTGGCCCGCATCGCCTGGTCGAACACCTCGCGCCGGTTGCCGCCCCGCGCCTTGGCCCGGTACATGGCGGCGTCGGCGTTCTCGACCAGCGACTCGGGCCGGACCCGGCTGCCCGAGGCCAGCGCGATGCCGATGCTCATGGTGACGAACACCTCGGCGTCGCCGAGCGGGAACGGGGCGGTGGCCACCTGCGCGACCCGCTCGGCGATGGCCAGGGCGTGGGCCTCGTCGGCGATGCTCTCGCAGAGGATGGTGAACTCGTCGCCGCCGAAGCGGGCCACGGTGTCGCCGGGCCGGATGACGTCCTGGAGGCGCTTGCCCAGGGCGACCAGCAGCCGGTCGCCGGCGTCGTGGCCGAGCGAGTCGTTGATGAACTTGAAGCGGTCCAGGTCGAGGAACAGCACGGCCACCGAGGAGCGGCTGCGCTGGGTGCGGGCCAGGGCCAGGGTGATCCTGTCCAGGAAGAAGACCCGGTTGGGCAGGCCGGTGAGGGCGTCGTGGGCGGCCTGGTGGGCCAGCTGGGCCTGGGCGTGGCTGCGCTCGATGGCGATGTCGGCCAGGTGGGCGGCCAGCTCCAGCAGGCTCCGCTCGGCCGGCCCGGGACGGCGGGGCTCGTCGAAGTAGACGGTGAGGACGCCAAGGACAGGGTCGCCGTCGGCGGCGATGATCGGCGTCGACCAGGCGGCCCGGATGCCCCTGGCCAGCGCGACCTGGCGTGACTCGCGCCACAGCGGGTCGCTGGTCACGTCGGCGGAGATCACCGGCTGGCGCCGGAACGCGGCCGTGCCGCTGGTCCCGGCCTCGGGCCCGATGACCAGCCCGTCGGCCTCGTGGAGGCCGACGTCGATGAGCGAGGGGGCGGCGGCCACGGTCAACGTCTCGGAGCTGTCGTCCAGCAACAGGATGGCGCAGCGGGCGCCCGACGCCTCGGCCTCGATCACCTTGGCCAGGGTGTCGAGGGTCTCCATCAGGGGCGCGTCCCGGGCGATCAGGTCCAGCACCTGGGCCTGACCGGCCAGCTGGCCCTCGGCCCGGGTGCGCTCGGTCACGTCGCGGCAGTTGAACACCACCCCGCCGACGGCCGGGTCGTCGAGCAGGTTGTTGGCCAGGGCCTCGATGTTGCGCCAGGAACCGTCGGCGGCCAGGAAGCGGAACCCCAACCCGGCGCCCTGGGCCAGGCCGGCCAGGTGCTCGCCGAAGCGGGCCCGGACGTCGCCGACGTCGTCGGGGTGGATCAGCTCGAACACGTTCTGCCCGACCCGGGCGTCGTCGCGGTAGCCGAGCATCCGCCGGAAGGCGGGGCTGGCATAGGTGATGCCGCCGCCGGCGTCGAGCACGATCACCATGTGGGAGGAGTTCTGGACCAGCGCCCGGAAGCGGGCGGCCGAGTCCCGCAGGGCCTTCTCGGCCCGCTTGAGCTCCAGCTCCTTGGTGATGTCCCGGGAGGTGAGGATGAGCCGGCGCGGCCGGCCGTCGACCGCCGGGACCCGGGTCCAGGAGCAGGCCAGCCAGCACGCCTCGCCGTTGGGCCGCAGCACCTCGACCACGGTTGGCAGCGTCCCCGGCTCCTCGGCCCAGCGGTCCAGCTGGAGCTCGCGGCCGGCGACGTCGCGGGGCCGCAGCCGGGCCAGGCCCCGGGAGCCGACCATGTCGGCCGACCGGTAGCCGGTGATCTCCTCGAACCCGGGGTTCCAGCTGGACACGGTCCCGTCGGGGTCGAGGGCGGCGATGCCGTCGGAGGTGTTGTCGACGATCTCGGAGAGCTTGGTGCGCTCCTCGAGGATGGCCTCGAGCAGCTCGCCCTTCTCGATGGCTGTGCCCACCTCCGCGGCCAGCGCCTCGAGCACGGCCAGTTCGCCCTCTTCGAATCCCTCGAAGCCGTTGCGGTTGTAGGTGCACAACACCCCGATGACCTTGCCCTCCACCCGCACCGGGGCGGCCAGGCAGTCCCGCCAGCCTTCCTGCCGCAGCCGCCGCTGGAGGTCGGGGCCGTTGTCGTCCTCACTCACTCTGATCGACTTGCCCGTCCGCATCAGGGCCGCGGCCAGCGTCTCCTGGCCGGTCTCCTCCATCCGCCGCTCGGTACCGGAAGCTTCACCCCGGTTCCTGTGGACCACCCGAGAGCCTTCGAGGAGGATGACCAGCTCGGCCACCTCCGACTCGAAACAGCGCCGGACCTCGGCCAGGAACTCCGGCACGGCGTCGCGGGGGTTCATTGGCACGGCAAGGGCATGGGTGGCCCGCTGCAGGCCGGCCAGCCGGGCCCGGTCGGCGCGGACGCTGGCGAAGGCCCGGCCGGAGAGATGCAGCACTCCCAGAGGGACCAGGAACAGCACCGCGGTCAGCGGCGACCAGAGGTAGGCGGCGAGGAACAAGAACCCGAAGGCCAGATTGACGGCGAAGCCGATGATCCAGACCGGGAGGATCAACGGCCGCACGCCTTTCAGGACGCTCCGAATGGACTGGGTGCCGGCGAGCCAGATCACCCCGACCAGAGCGAAGGCGTTGACAGCCCTAACCGCGGCCATGGCAGCAGCCAGCAGGACCACGTCTCGGCCATTCGCTGGGCCGCCGTCGCGCAATACCGCCAGGACCAGGCTGCCGACGGCGGTCGCGGCCATCCACTGGGCGACGTTGAACGACGCCTTGATCGGATGGATGCGCTGCAGCGTCTCGGACAAAGCCTGGGCGGCACCGACCACGAGCACGGCCTCCAGCGGGGGAAGCACAAACAGGGCCGGCACCAGCACGGCCTCGAACAGGTCCTCGGCGTCTCCCTGGTCACGCCAGTGGAACTGCAGGGTGGGAAAGCCCGCGGCCGCCAGCAGGACCAGGAAGGCCAGCATGGCCTTCCAGTTGGGCGGCACCGCCTGGCCGGCGCCGGCCTCGATGAGGAGCCCACCGGTCACGCCGGCAGCAGCCAGGCCGGCCGTGAACAACAGCACCGGCAGGGGGAGGGCGTTCTCCGGCGCCCTCCCCCTGCCCCCGCTCGCGACCTGGTCCACCCCTACTCCCAGGCGCCGTACCAGGCCGATCCGGACAGGGGCGAGCCGTACGACTCGTCCTGTTCCTGGCCTTGCCAGGTCGACCCGCGCCACTTGCTCCCCGGCCAGTCGTTGCCGTACCAGCTGACCCGGTTCCAGCGGTGGACCTCCCAGGTGGAGAGGTACCAGTCGGAGGGGAGCCAGGGGGCGCCGGTGTAGCCGGTGGGGTTCCAGAGGAGGAGCTGGGCGGTCAGGGTGGCGCCGAGGACCGGGCCGAGGACGGTGCCCAGCGGGTCGTTCGCCTTCACCTGGACCGACCCGCGGCTCGCGCCGAGGCTGCCCATGCCGTTGGAGCGGGCCAGGCCCTGGTTGGCCACGCCCGGCGGGGCCGAGTAGGCGGCGGCGTGGACGTCGACCACCCCGGCGCCGACGGCCAGCGGGTCGCTGGAGGCGGCGTCCCTGGCCGTGGCCGTCAGGGCGTGCTTGACCCGGTCGGGGGTGAAGCCGGGGTTGGCCTGGAGCATCAGCGCGACCGCGCCGGACACCACCCCGGTGGCCATGGAGGTGCCGCTGCCCCGCCGGTAGGCCCCGTCGACGTAGTACGGGTAACGGGTGTCGATGGTGCTGCCCGGGGCCCGCAGGGAGACGACGTGGGCGCCGGGGGCGGCGACGTCCGGCTTGGCCAGCCCGTGGGCGGTCGGCCCGCGGCTGGAGAAGTCGGGCAGCTGGTCGTCGCTGAGGCCGGCGGTGCCGCGGTCGTCGGTGGCCCCGACGGTGACCACCCACGGGTCGTCGGCCGGCTTGGTGATGGTCCCGGCGCCGGGGCCGTTGTTGCTGGCGGCCACGACCACGGTCATACCGGCCGCCCAGGCCCGCTCGACCGCGTAGTTGAGCGGGTCGGTGCGCCAGTCCTGGGTGGAGTCGGTGCCCAGGCTGAGGTTGAGCACGCGGATGTTGTAGCGGTCCCTGAAGGAGACCACCCACTGGATGGCGGCCAGGATGTTGCTGACGTCGGCGGAGCCGTCGGCCCCGGCGGCCTTGACCGACAGGATCTTGGCGTCGGGGGCGACGCCCTTCCACTTGCCGCCCGAGCCGGCCCCGCTGCCGGCCACCAGCCCGGCGATGAAGGTGCCGTGCCCGTAGCGGTCGTTGCAGTCCAGCTCGCCGGAGAGGTTCTTGCAGGGCGTGGTCTGGCCGGTGAGGTCGTTGCGCACCTGGACCAGCCGGCCGGCCAGGTCGGGCACGCTGGCCACGCCGGTGTCGAGCACGGCCACGGTGACCCCGCGACCGGTGACACCGCGCTGCCAGACGTCGTCGGCCCTGATCGTCTGCGGGTAGACCGAGCGGATACTGCTCCCGCCGGGAGCGGCGGCCTGGACCCGGACCCGGCTGTCGGGGGTGACCGCCCGGACCCCGGCCAGTCGGGCCAGCTCGTCGAGGGCGGCCGCGGGCACGGTGGCCGCGAACCCGGCGACGATGGGCAGGGCCCTGGTGACCTGCCCGCCCAGCCGCCGCACGGCCAGCTCCGGCGAGACGTCGCCGGCCGCGCGCTTCTGCACGATGACCCGGATGGACTCCATGGCTCCCGGCGGGGCCGACGCGTCCCGTGGGACGGTCCCCAGCCCGGTGGCCAGCACCAACACCGCCAGCGCGGCAACGACCAGCGCCCTTCCGCGCCGCAGCCCGAACGAACCGACGATCACCACAGCCCTCCCCTGGATGTGACACCCACTCTCAATGACGACCGGGACAGACTGTGCGTTTAGCCTAGTCGGCTTAAACATCCTCGGCGAAACCTACTGGCAAGTACGCAGGTAGCTGACAACGGTTCTCGCAAACCTTCGTGTCCGGGGTTGCTCGGCCGCCGGTGCCGTAGGCTCTGCCCATGGCGATCACCAGCGACCGGGCGACGCCCCGGCGCGAGGACCCGCCCCTGGTCACCGGGGCGGCATTCTACAGCGACGACCTGGCCCCGCCGGGGGCGCTGCACGCCGTGTTCGTCCGGGCGCCGCTGGCCCACGGCCGGATCCTGTCCATCGACCCGGCCCCGGCGGCCGCCATGCCCGGGGTGGCCGGGGTGTACACCGCCGCCGACCTGGATCTGCCGCCGATGCCGGCCGGGGACGCGCCCGACGCCATGGCCCGCCCGGTGCTGGCCACCGGCACGGTCCGCTTCCTGGGCGAGGCGGTGGCGGTGGTGGTGGCCGCCACCAGGGCCCAGGCGCTGGACGCGGCCGAGGCCGTCGAGGTCGACTACGACCCGCTGCCGGTGGTCATCGACCCGCTGGCCGCGCTGGCCGACGACGCCCCGCGGCTGTTCGGCGAGGGCGGGAACCTGGCCAAGGAGCGCCGCTGGCCGGAGCCGTCCCGGGCCCTGGAGGGGGCCGAGGTGGTGGTCCGGGGCCGGTTCGTCAACCAGCGGCTGGCCGCGGCCCCCCTGGAACCCAACGGCGCCGTGGCCGTCCCCGAGCCCGACGGCGGCGGCCTCCTGCTCTACTCGCCCTGCCAGGCGCCGTTCTGGGTGCGCGACGACGTCGCCGACGTGCTGGGCCTGGCCCCCGAGCGGGTCCGGGTGGTCGTGCCGGCGGTGGGCGGGGCCTTCGGGGCCAGGATCGTCACCTATCCCGAGCAGGTCGCGCTGGCCGCCCTGGCCCTGCGGCTGGGCCGCCCGGTCCGCTACGTCGAGAGCCGCTCGGAGACGATGCTGGCCATGACCCACGGCCGGGCCCAGGTCCAGGAGGTCGAGCTGGCCGCGACCCGGGAGGGGCGCATCACCGGCCTGCGGGCCCGGCTGGTGGCCGACGGCGGCGCCTACCCGGGCGAGGCCACCAACATGCCGTCCTCGACCCGCTACATGGCCTCGGGCGTGTACCGGATCGCCCGGGTCGAGGTGGCCTGGCAGTGCGCGGCCACCAACACCACCCCGGTGGCCGCCTACCGGGGCGCCGGCCGGCCCGAGGCCACGGCCATGGTCGAGCGGGCCGTCGACCTGCTGGCGGCGCGGCTGCGCATCGACCCGGCCGAGCTGCGGCGGCGCAACCTGATCCCGGCCCGGGCGTTCCCGTACACCACGGCCACCAGGGCCCGCTACGACTCGGGCGACTACGAGGGCGCCCTCGACCGGGTCCTGGAGGCGGCCGGGTACGGCGAGCTCCGGGCCGAGCAGGCCAGGCGGCGCGAGCGCGGCGACGTCGGCCAGCTCGGCATTGGCCTGGCCGTGTACGTCGAGGTGACCGGGTTCGGCTCCGAGTACGGCGAGGTCGAGGTCGGGCCCGACGGGCGGGTCACGGCCAGGACGGGCGTCTCCCCGCACGGCCAGGGCCACGAAACCGCCTTCGCCCAGCTGGTCGCGGCCACCCTGGGGGTCGCCGCCGACCAGGTCACCGTGGTCCATTCCGACACCGCCGCGCTGCCCCGGGGCGACGGCACCATGGGCTCGCGCTCCCTCCAGGTCGGCGGCAGCGCCGTGGCCGAGGCGGCCGGCCAGGTCCTGGAGCAGGCCCGGGAGCTGGCCGCCCACCTGCTGGAGGCGCCGGCCGAGGACGTGGCCGTGTTCGCCGGCGAGGGCATCGGGGTCGCGGGCGCCCCGTCGACGGCGCTGACCTGGGCCGAGCTGGCCACGGCGGCCGCCGACCCGGCCCGCCGGCCGCCCGGCATGGACGAGGGCCTGGCCGCGGTCGTCGACTTCAAGATGGAGCGCAGCACCTTCCCGTTCGGCGCCCACCTGGCCGTCTGCGAGGTCGACACCGAGACCGGCCTGGCCCGGCTGGCGCGCCATCTGGCCGTCGACGACTCCGGCCGGATCCTCAACGCCATGCTGGCCGAGGGGCAGGTGCACGGCGGGATCGCCCAGGGGGTCGCCCAGGCCCTGTTCGAGGAGGTCCGCTACGACGAGGACGGCAACTGCCTGAACGGCAACCTGGCCAGCTACGCCATGCCGAGCGCGGCCGACCTGCCCTCGTTCGAGACCCAGCGCACCCAGACCCCGACCCCGCTCAACCCGTTGGGCGCCAAGGGGATCGGCGAGTCGGGAACGATCGGCGCCACCCCGGCCGTCCAGAACGCGGTGATCGACGCCGTCGCCCACCTGGGCGTGACCCACATCGACATGCCGCTCACGCCCGAACGGGTCTGGCGGGCGATCTGCGCCGCCCGGGGTGAGCCTTAGCCGCGCTGGCGGCCGACCTCGGTCGCCGACGGGCGGCGGGTGGCCAGCTCGTGCTGCATGGCGAAGGTGGCCGCCTCCAGCTTGGAGTGCATCTCCAGCTTCTGGAGGATGTTCTGCACGTGGGTCCGGACGGTGTGCGGGCTGATGTAGAGCTCGCGGCCGATCTGGGCGTTGCTCCAGCCGCGGCCGAGCAGGGCCAGCACCTCCCGCTCCCGCGGGGACAGCCGGTTCAGGGGGGCGTCGGAGGCCCGGTCGCCCATGTCCAGGAGCCGGCGGAACAGCTGGGGCAGCATCGCCCTGGGGACCACGCCCTCCCCGTCCAGCACCGCCTGGACGGCCCGCAGCACCGTCTGGGTGCCGGACTTCTTGCCGACCACCCCGACCGCGCCGGCCCGGATGGCGTGCAGCAGCAGGTCGATGTCGGTGTCCTGGGCGAGCAGGATGACCTTGGTGTCGGGCAGCTCGGCCAGGATCGTCTCGACGGTGGTCGGCCGGTTGCTCAGGGCCAGGCCGGCGTCGATCACGTACAGGTCGGGCTTGAGCTGGGGCACCGAGGCGACGATCTGCTGCACGGCCGATGCCTGGCCGACCACCTCGTTGGTGCCGTCACGGGTGATGAGCGCTTCCAGCGCCTCGTTGAACAGCGGCTGGCAGTCAGCGAGGAACACGCGTGCCATCGACTTCCTCCGGCGTCCGGCGAACGGCCACCATGACCTACGTCCTTGTCGTGGCCAACAGCTTGTCGCACCGCCCCTTTCGGCGGATACGAGGGATGCAGTACCGGATATTACGGTAACCGGCGCAACTTCACCTACGTCACAGCCTTGGCCGGACCATCGGCGACTCGGCGACAGCAGGTACTCAGTTCTCCGGATGAGAACCATGCGACGAGCGTCGTACGCCCGACGCACCGGGAGACCGAGGGCACCGTTCCCGCCGCGGACCATCACGTACCGATCACGGGTCGGTCACGTACGAGGTGTCGGCCGTACCTTTTGCGGCTCCGGCGACGCCTTACAAGACGGTCGCAGAACGGGCCGAAGCGACTGAGGCGTGCCGGGGGAGGCCGTAACGTGACGAACATGATCGGGTTGGTTCTGGCGGACGACCACAGGGTCTTCGCCGAGGGCCTTGGAGTGATGCTGGACGCCCAGGACGACCTGGCCGTCCTCGGAGTGGCGCACGACAGCCACCAGGCGATCGAGCTGGCGGCCAGGCACGAGCCGACCGTGCTGCTGCTCGACGCCCACATGCCAGGTCCCGACCTGGCCACCACCTTGCGGGCCGTCAGGGCGTCCTCGCCCGGGACGAAGGTGCTGATGCTGTCGGCCGACACCCGCCGGGAGACGATCGCCGAGGCGCTCGAGGCCGGAGCCGACGGCTTCCTGGCCAAGGACGCCTCCAGCCGTCAGGTCGCCGGGGCCATCCGCACCCTGGTCGACGGCAAGGGCAGCGTCGTCGCCGCGGCCGAGCCGGCCTCCCAGCCGGTCCGCGACCCCAGCGTCGACCTGCGGGTGCGGACCCTGTCAGATCGCGAGCGCGAGATCCTCGGCCTGCTGGCCAACGGCTGGTCCAACCGCCGGATCGCCGAGGAGTGCTTCCTCTCGCTCAACACCGTCCGCACCCACGTGCAGAACGTCCTCGTCAAGCTGGGCGTCCACTCCAAGCTGGAGGCGGTCGCGTTCGCCCTGGAGCACCAGGTGGTGGCCGCCGGCGCCCCCGCCTGGGCCAGCTCGCCCGCCTGGGCCAGCTCGACCGGGTAAGCCTGACCGACGTCCCGTGACCCGGGTGACCACGCCCCGGGTCACGGCGCATGCCATAAGCTTGAAGTGCTCAACCTTTTGTGCTGTCATGGAGGACGGCGGTCAGGTATCCGGCGCCGCATGCTCGCGCCGAAGCACTGGTGATGGCCCTGAACCGTTGCGCGCCGCCAACGGTGACCACGCATCGCCTCGACCTCCGGATACCTGAGCGGCGTCCTTGTGGCCGACAGCACAGGAGGCGCGTTGAGCGACGCAGCGATCGTCACCGAGGGCCTACGCAGGTCCTTCGGGCCCATCAAGGCGGTGGACGGGGTCGACCTGGCCGCCCCGGCCGGGACCGTCCTGGGCCTGCTCGGCCCCAACGGGGCCGGCAAGACCACCATCGTCCGGATCCTCACCACCCTGCTCACCCCCGACGGCGGCTCGGCCCGGGTGGCCGGCTTCGACGTCGTCCGCGACGCCGCCGCCCTTCGGGAGGTCATCGGCCTGGCCGGCCAGTACGCGGCCGTCGACGAGAACCTCACCGGCCGCGAGAACCTCGACCTGGTCGGCCGCCTCTACCACCTGGGCCGGGACGAGGCCCGGCGCCGGGCCGACGAGATGCTGGAGCGGTTCGACCTCACCGGCGCCGCCAACCGCACCGTCAAGACCTACTCGGGCGGGATGCGCCGCCGCCTCGACCTGGGGGCCAGCCTGGTCGGCCGGCCCCAGGTGCTGTTCCTGGACGAGCCGACCACCGGCCTCGACCCGCGCAGCCGCTTCTCGCTCTGGGACGTGATCCGCGAGCTGGTCAGCGACGGCACCACCCTGCTGCTGACCACCCAGTACCTGGAGGAGGCCGACCGGCTGGCCGACCACATCGCCGTGATCGACGGCGGCCGGGTCATCGCCGAGGGCACCACCGACCAGCTCAAGTCACGGGTCGGTGGTGACCTGCTGGCCGTGCGGGTGGTCGACCGGGTGCGGGTGGCCGAGGCGGCCGAGGTCGTGGCCGACCTCGGCTCGGGCGCCCCCCAGGTCGTGGCCGAGGCGGGCGAGGTCTCCCTGCCGGTCCGGGAGGGCACCGCCATCCTGGCCGAGGTGGTCCGGCGCCTGGACGCGGCCGGGCTGGACATCTCCGACCTGGCCCTGCGCCGTCCCACCCTCGACGACGTGTTCCTGGCCCTGACCGGCCACGTCGCCGAGGTGGCCCCCGACGGCGACGGGCCCGAGACCCCGGCCCGCGGCCGTGGCCGTCGGCCGGCGAGGAGCAGCGCATGAGCACCGTCGCCAGCCGCCCCCTGCCCCGCCGCCGCCTCTGGTGGACGGTGTCCGACGCCGCCGCCATCACCAAGCGGAACCTCTACCGCTACCTGCGGGTGCCGCCCCTGCTGCTGTTCTCGACCATCCAGCCGATCATGTTCGTGCTGCTGTTCACCTACGTGTTCGGCGGCGCCATCCAGGTGCCGGGCGTCGACAACTACATCGACTACCTGATGGCCGGGATCCTCGCCCAGACGGTGATCTTCGGCTCCACCCAGACCGGGGTCGGCCTGGCCGAGGACATGACCCGGGGCATGGTCGACCGCTTCCGCTCCCTGCCCATGGCCCGCTCGGCCGTGCTCGCCGGCCGCACCATGTCCGACACCGCCCGCAACCTGTTCGTGGTCTGCCTGATGCTGGTGGTCGGCACCCTGGTCGGGTTCCGCTTCCACGCCGGGGTGGCGGCGGCGTTCGGGGCGGTCGCCCTGGCCCTCGCCTTCGGGCTCGCCTTCTCCTGGATCTCGGCCTTCATCGGCCTGTCCGTGCGCGACGTCGAGTCGGCCCAGGCGGCCGGGTTCGTCTGGGTGTTCCCGCTGGTGTTCGCCTCCTCGGCCTTCGTCCCGGTCGAGAGCATGCCCGGCTGGCTGCAGACCTTCGCCGACATCAACCCGGTCACGGTCACCGTCGACGCCCTGCGGGCGCTCACCCTCGGCGGGCCTGTCACCCGGCCGCTGCTGGAGTCCCTGGCCTGGATCACCGGCATCCTGCTGGTGTTCGTGCCCCTGGCCGTCAACCGCTACCGTCGCGCCGCCGGGTAGGCTAGAGGGAAACCTCCAACCACCCGAAGGGCAGGGATCAGTTCATGAAGGGCAAGCTCGGCATCGCCGTCGGCCTGGCGGCCGGTTACGTGCTCGGCACCCGCGCCGGGCGGGAGCGCTACCAGCAGCTCACCGCGTCGGCCAAGCGGTTCGCGGACGAGCCCAGCCTGCAGCGGCTCCAGGAGGAGCTGAACGGCCTGTTCGGGTCGGGCGGCCAGGCGACCGGCGGCGGCTCCTCGGGCACCACCGTCGAGCGCCTCTAGCACGCGACTGCGGGGGCTCCGCCCCCGCATGCCCCCCAACCAGTAGGCATGGAATGAGCATGACTGACGGTGCGATCTCCCGGCGCGAACTGCTGCGGCTCGCCGGCGGCGGCGGCGCCCTCGGGCTGGCTGCCCTGCTGGCCGCCTGCGGTGGCGACGGCGAGCCCGGCGGGTCGGGCGGGTCGGTCCCGGCCGGCTCGCTCAAGGCCCTGGCCGCCGACGCCACCCAGCTGTCGCTGCTCGGGGCCCAGAGCCAGCTCCCGGTCGGGACCACCCTCTACACCTTCGGCCTGACCACCGCCGACAACCGGCTGGTCACCGGCGGCGCCCCCGAGATCTGGGTGGCCAAGAACGACACCGGCCGGGCCGCCGGGCCGTTCCCAACCCGCTGGTTCGAGCTCAAGGCCTACGAGGCGACCAAGGACACCGGGCCCCGCAGCCCGCTCACCGGCTTCTACGGGGCCGAGGTCGAGTTCCCCGAGGCCGGCAACTGGATGGTGGCCGCCACCACCGAGGTCGACGGCAACCGGGCCGTCGGCCAGGGCGCCGTGCCCGTGGCCGCCGACGTCCCGGCGGCCGTCGGCGACAAGGCCAAGCCCCTGAAGACGCCCGTGGCCGCCAGCCCGGCCGGCCGCAAGAAGATCTGCACCCGCGAGCCGGCCTGCCCGCTGCACGACATCTCGCTGGACGACGCCCTGGCCGCCGGCCGCCCCACGGTGGTCAACTTCGGCACGCCGCTGCTCTGCACCAGCCAGATCTGCGGCCCGGTGGTCGACGAGCAGATGGTCGTGGCCGACAAGCTCGGCGGCAAGGCGAGCTTCGTGCACGTCGAGATCTACCCGGGCCGCAACACCGCCAAGCCGGTGCCCGCCCTCGCCGAGTACGGCTTCACCACCGAGCCGTGGCTGCTGGTGGTCGACCGCGACGGCGTGATCCGGGCCCGCTACGAGGGCCCGGTCACCGCCGGCCAGATCGAGGACGCCCTCCGGCCCCTGCTCGGCTGACATGGCGGCTCCGGCGGCCCCCGCGGCCAGGCTGCGCTGGGCTCAGGTGGCGGCCTGGCGCGCCGCCCGCCACCAGCTGGACGAGCGTGCCCCGGCCACGGCCATGCTGGCGGTGGCCGGCCGGATCGCCGGCGTCCACGCCCAGGTCGTGTCGTCGGCCGGGCTGACCCT
>DASUPQ010000826.1 GCA_036280995.1 Actinomycetota bacterium
GAAGTGCGACCGTTCGAAATTGCGGGTCCAGGCACGCTTGCCGGTCTTGAGATCCCAGGCCTGGAGCTCGCCGATGTGGTCGGCGCCTGGATAGACCGTCATGCCGATGTCGGAGATCTTCACGCCGGCGTACCCGGCGTACCATTCCCCGGGCACGTACTCCTGCTTGGGCCATGCCCGACACCGCCGGAGTGCCGGCCGTGGGCACGTCAGGGATCAGGGCCGACGCATGAGATCAGGCGGGTCAAGGCGGCGCTCAAGCGAGGGGCAGTAACCTATCGCTCTAGGAGATGACGAGGCTAGTTGGCCAACCGTGAGTACATACGTCTGGGCTGCCTTCCCGCCCTCTCTCCGCTCACCACGCTCTACGCGTTGATCGCGCTGATCTCATGCGTCGGCCCTCGTATGATACCAAATCCGGCTGATCAGTTCAGGGCCGGGGTGACCTGGGACGGTTTCGGCCACCAGCTGTAGTTGGTGTGCCCCTTGATGAGTTCCGGCAGGCCGGCCAACGTGCAGCAACGCTTGCCCAGGGCTTCGTCCAGCTCCTTGAGCGTGGCGAAGCCCTGGTTCGCCACCGCCTCGTTGGTCAGCGGCCATAATCGCCCTGCCGGCTGGAGTTCGGGCGAATAAGGCGGCAGGAAGGCCAACCGCAGCCCGTCCGGCACCACCAGCTGCTCGCTGCTGTGCCAGCCGGCATTGTCCAGGACCAGCACCACCAGCTTGTCCGGGCCGGCACCGACCGCCGTGGCGAAGGCCGCCAGCACCGCGCTGAGCAGCACCGTGCTGACGCCGTTGCACAGGAACCAGACCACCTCGCCGGTGCCCGGGTGGACGAAGCCGTAGACATAGGGCCACTCGAACCGGTGCTGGCCCAGCGCGATCGGCCGCTGCCCGATCGGCGCCCATTGCCGGCGGGCGATCGGCTTGGGGCCTACCCGGTGCTCGTCGAAGGCCCAGACCTCGACCGGGCGGTCCGGGTTCTCGGCACGGCGTTCCTCGACCTGCTGCGCCAGATTTTTTTGAACGCCTCCTGCTCCTCGGCGCTCGCCGCCTTGGCGTGCTTGGGGCGTGGGACTTGCAGGCTGTGCTCGAGCTTCTTCAGGTAGTCCCATCCGCGCTGTGGCCACACCTTGCGGTCGAGCCGCTGGCTCATCCAGGCCGCCACCTTGGGGCCGGTCCACAGCCCGCCCTCCGCCGGCGGCTCGGCCAAGGCGTCGCGCAACGCGGCTTCGTCCTCCTGGCCCAGCAGCGGCCGGGCGCCCGTGTTCCTCGCCCGCTGATCACCGAGCCCGTCCGCACCTTCGGCGTTGTAGCGCCGCACGATCTCGGCGATCCAGCGCTGGCCGTAGCCGGTGGCCGCCGCCACCTCGCGCGCGCTGCGGCCCTGGCTCAGCAGCCAGACGATCTGCAGGTGGGAACGCGTGAGCGGGCACCGGGCCGCCCGGTAACGCTGGCCCATCGATCGCGCCGCGATCGATCGCCGTGCTCAGGTGAGCTGTCAGGGGCGTGGTCGGCATCCCATAACCTACCACATCCAACCCCGCCCGCAGACTTCAATCGGATCCGGTATTACAATCTGTTTGTAGATGAGCCACCCCGGCGGGGGCCGATCGGCAGGGGGTGAGCGCAGCGGGTTTGGGGAAGGGTGCCCGGCGGACGATGTCCTTAATCTGCGGTTGACCAAGACCAGCAGACACCGGGCAGACGAGAGATGGGCACGACCATTCGTTCGGCAAGAACGAAGGACGCTTCGTGGGACGTTTTCGCCGACGTCGACGTGTTCGTCGATGCGGTCGTGGCCGAGCTCACCACGATCCCGGGGGTGCGGCGACGGCGCCCGCCCAAGCCGCCGCTGCAGGGCGAGGCCTTGCGCAAGGCGGTGATGGCGATCTGGTGCGTCGCGTTCTGCGGCATGCAGTGGCGTGCCGTCGGCCGGCTCTGTGGCATGCCGTTCGCCACCCTCTACGCCCTGTTCGCCCGCTGGACCCGGCTCGGCCTGTGGCGCCGGCTGCTCGACCGCCTGATGGTGGCGTGGCGCCGGGCCTGCGGCGACGAGGCCGCACCGACCGCGGTGGTGATCGACAGCCGCAGCTGCCGCTCGGCCCCGACCTGCTTTGAGCGCGGCCTCGATGGCGGCAAGCTGGTCAAGGGCGTCAAGATCCACCTCGCCGTCGACAAGCACGGCTTCCCGCTGGCGATCGACGTCGCGCCGGCCAACGTGCACGACAGCAAGGGCATCCTGCCGGTGCTGCGGCGGCTGGCCGGCCGCGGCTTCCGCGGCACCGCCTTGGGCGACCTGAGCTACCGCGGCCAGAAGCTGGCCAAGGCCGCGGCCGGGCTGAAGATCACGGTCCAGGCGGTCGCCGGCGGCTGCGGCGGGACGTTCATCCCCGAAGGCATCCGCTGGGTG
>DASUPQ010000827.1 GCA_036280995.1 Actinomycetota bacterium
CGGGGCGGCCTCGCTGGCGGCCGCGGCCGGGGCGGCCGCCTGGCCGTCGCCCTGCTGCAGCGAGGCCCGGTTGGCGCCCCTGACCCTGCGGATGGCGACCGACTTGGCCTTGGCCCTGGCCGTGCGCTCGGACTCGCCGGCCGCGATCAGGCGGTCGTAGGTTTCCTGGTCTGGCTGGATGTCGTCTGCCATCGGAACCTCGTTCCCCCTAGAGCGGTCCCGAGATGCCGCCGTCCTTGCGGATCCGCCAGAAGTGGACGGCCAGGAAGATGGTCGCCACGAACGGCAGCGCCAGGACGTGCAGCACGTACCAACGGATGAGGGTGGACGGCCCGATCTCCACCGAGCCGAGGAGCACGAACCGGACCTGGTCCCCGAGCACCGGGGTGTAGCCCATCATCGAGGTGCCGACGGCCACCGCCCAGATGGCCAGCTGGTCCCAGGGCAGCAGGTAGCCGGTGAACGACAGCAGCAGGGTGAGCAGCAGCAGGATCACCCCGACGACCCAGTTGAACTCCCGCGGCGGCTTGTAGGCGCCGTGGTAGAAGACCCGGGCCATGTGCAGGAACACCGTGAACACCATCAGGTGGGCGGCCCAGCGGTGCATGTTGCGCATCAGCTGGCCGAAGTTCACCGAGGTGGAGAGGGCCTGCATGTCGTTGTAGGCCAGCTCCTGCCCCAGCCCGGCCGTCGGCCGGTAGAAGAACATCAGGAAGATGCCGGTGATGGTGAGGAGGATGAACAGGAAGAACGAGAGCCCGCCGAGGCAGAAGGTGTAGGTCAGCTTCAGCCCGTGCCGCTTCACCTTCACCGGGTGCAGGTGGTACAGCACGTTGTTCATCATGGCCAGGGCGCGGTCCCTGGAGGTGTCGCGGTACCCGGACCGGTAGATCGACCCGGGCCGGAAGATGGACCTCCAGACCTGGGAATCCCTGGTCTGCTTCCAGAGGTCGCCCGGCTTGGGGGGCTTGGGCGGCCGCAGCTTCAGCGCCACGCGTCACTCCTCGTCGAAGAACCCACGATGACCCACTATCCCTTGGCCGCCGCCTTGCCTTCGCCCACCCGCGCGTACCACAGGGCGCCGGTGGGGCAGCGGTCGATGCAGATGCCGCAGCGCACGCACTCGTTGTCGTCGATCACGAACAGGGCGTGCGACGTCTGGGCGAGGGTGGTGACCTCCTGGCTCTGCCCGTCGGCCACGATGTCCGGGGCCAGCATGTAGATGCAGTCCCAGGGGCAGACGTCCTCGCAGGCGCGGCAGAGGATGCAGAGCTCGGGGGAGAGGGCGATGTGCCGCCGGGGCTTCACCCGCTCCTGGAGCCAGTTGGGGTCGACCGTGGCCAGGGTGTAGTCGTCGTGCATGCTGGGCTTGTTCGGGTTCACCGGTCGATCCTCCCGCGCCGCCTACTTGTAGCCACCGGTGGCCTCGCGCTTCTCCTCACCGGACGGCAGCGTTCTGGGGTTCCGCTTGTTGTACAGGTGGATGGCCAGGCCGAAGGCGCCGAGGGCCACGCCGTACCAGATCACCACGACCACGTCCCGCACCGCCTGCATGGGCAGCTCCAGCTCGCCAAAGCCGTAGGGGACGCTGAACGTGCCCGTCCACTTGAGCGTGCCGTCGGCGAAGTAGAGCCAGAACGACGGGATCACGGCCATGGTCACGAACAGGGCGACCCAGATGCCCATGGTGACGAGCGTGAGCTTGACCCAGCGCTCGCCCTCGTCCTTCGGCCGAACCAGCGACACCTCTGCTGCCTCCAGCGTCGAGTGACCCGAACGTCCCACTGCCACGCATCCTAGCATTGCATTCGGGCAGTGGCGGCTACACTCGAAGCCCGTCGAACATCCGTCGAGCAAGCCGAGGTCGCCATGTCGCGCCGCACCACCTTGGCCGTGGTGGCCGTGGTCGCGGTGACGGCCGTGGCCGCCCTGGTGGCGCTGGCCGGCGGCGGCGGCACGGGCCTGGCCCCCGAGGCCGGGACGGGGCAGGTGGAGGCGGTCTCCTCGAGCGTGGCCGTGATCCCCGCCGACCAGCGCCGGCCCCTGCCCGCCTTCACCGGCACCACCCTCGACGACCAGACGATCGACCTGGCCAGCCTGCGCGGCCGCCCGCTGGTGCTGAACTTCTGGGCTTCCTGGTGCGGGCCCTGCCGGGCCGAGCAGGAGGGGCTGGAGCTGGCCAACAGGACCCTGGCCGGGCGGGACGTGCGCATGGTCGGGATCAACATCCGCGACGACGCCGGGGCGGCCGCGTCCTACCTGGAGGAGTTCCAGGTCGGCTACCCGTCGCTGTTCGACCGGCCGGCGGTGCTGCCGGCCCGGCTCGGCGCCCTCGGCCCCCCGGCCCCGCCCTACACCCTGGTCGTGGACGCCCAGGGCCGGGTCGCGGCCCGGGTGTTCGGGGCCCTGCCCGGCGACGCGCCCGATCGCCAGGCCGCCCTCCTCACCGACCTGGTCGAGCGGGTGACCTGACATGAGCTGGGCGGAGCGGGCGCAGCAGATCGTGGTCGACGGCAACGTCATGATCGCCCTGGCCGTGGCCGTCCTGGCCGGGTTCGTGTCGTTCGCCTCCCCGTGCGTGCTGCCGCTGGTCCCCGGCTACCTCTCCTACATGTCGGGGGTGACCGGCCAGGACGTGGAGCAGCACGGCGACCGGCGGGCGGGCCGGGTGGTGGCCGGGGCGGCCCTGTTCGTGCTCGGGTTCTCGCTGGTGTTCGTGGCCCTGGGGGCGGCCCTTGGCGCGGTCACCTCCTGGCTGGTCCTGAACCGGAGCCTGGTCACCAGGGTCGCCGGGGTGCTGGTGATCGTCATGGGCCTGTTCCTGGCCGGCGTGATCAAGCCCGGCTTCCTGTACCGGGAGCGGCGCCTGCGGGCCGACAAGGTCCCGGGCGGGCTGGCCGGCGCCCTGCCCCTCGGCATGGTCTTCGGGCTCGGCTGGACGCCCTGCATCGGCCCCACCCTTGGCGCGGTGCTCGGCCTGGCCACGGTGGGCGGGGGCGGGGCCCGCCGGGGGGCGCTGCTGCTGTTCGCCTACTCGCTCGGGCTCGGCCTGCCGTTCCTGGTCGCCGCCCTCGGCTTCCGGCGGGCCATGGGGCGGTTCCCGGCCCTGAAGTCCCGCTTCCGCTTGTTCGAGGTGGCCGGGGGCGGGATGCTGGTCGTGATCGGCCTGCTGCTGCTCACCGGGCTCTGGGACACGCTGCTGACCCAGCTCAAGATCTGGTCCGGGTCGATCACCCTCCCCCTGTAGCGAGGTCGCTGTCCTTGGCCGTCGAAGTCCGTCCCCCCGCCGCCCGCCCCGACCAGCCGCCGCGCCGGCAGGGGCTGGGCGACACCCTCCGCCAGGCCTGGCGCGAGTACCGCTCCATGCGGACCGCCCTCGTCCTGCTGGTGGTCCTGGCCGCGGCCTCGATCCTTGGCAGCCTCTTCCCGCAGGAGGGCATCAGCCCCCAGCGGGTCGACCAGTACTTCGCCGACCACCCGGCCCTGGCCCCGGTGCTGGAGCGCCTGGGGCTGTTCGACGTCTTCGGGTCGGCCTGGTACATGGCCATCTACCTGGCCCTGCTGGGGGCGCTGGTCGCCTGCCTGGTGCCGCGGACCCGGGCCCTGGTGCGGGTGCTCCGCTCCCGGCCGCCCCGCGGCGGCGACCTGGCCCGCTACCGCACCCGGGCCGCCTTCGAGACCTCGGCCCCGCCCGGGGAGGCCATGGCGGCCGCCCGCCGGGTCCTGCGCCGCAACCGCTTCCGGCTCGCGGAGCATGACGGCGAGCTGGCCGGGGAGAAGGGTTACCTGCGCGAGGCGGCCAGCATGCTGTTCCACGTGTCGCTGCTCGTGCTGCTCGTCGGCCTGGCCTACGGCAAGGGCTACGGGTACCGCGGCCAGGCGGCCATCGTCGAGGGCGAGACCTGGGCCAACGCCCGGGTCGGGTACGACAGCTTCAGCCCCGGCCGCTTCTTCGGCCCCGAGCGCCTCGCCCCCTTCCAGCTCCGGCTGGACGACTTCACCAACTCCTTCCACCCCGACAACACCCCAAGGGAGTTCGCCTCCCGCCTGACCGCGCTCGACCTGGACGGCCGCCCGCTCCAGTCCCAGCGGGTCGCCCCCAACCGGCCCATGACCGTTGACGGGGTGCGGATCTTCCAGTCCGACTACGGCTACGTGCCGGTGGTGCGGGTGCGGGACGCCGACGGCACGGACCTGCTCGCCCCCCAGGAGGTCCTGACCCTGCGCGACCCGGCCTCGGAGTGGTCGACCGGGGCGGTCAAGGTCACCCGGTCCAGCCCCCAGGTCGGCCTGGAGCTGACCATGTTCACCGGCCTGGTGACCGCCCCGGACTGCCCGGGCGGGGCGCCGTTCTGCAACGACCCCCGGCTCGTCCGGCCGGTCCTGGTGGTGCTCGCCTACCAGGGCGACCTCCAGGCCCACCGGGCCCAGAGCGTGTTCACCCTCGACCGGACGAAGCTGGAACCGCTCGGCGACCGGCCGCTGCTGCTCGTCCTCGGCCAGTCGAAGAAGCTGGCCAACGGCATGGAGGTGTCGTTCACCGACCTCAAGCAGTACAGCGTCCTCACCCTGGCCCGCGACCCGGGGGTGCCGGTCGTGGCCGGGGCCGCCGCCCTGCTGCTGCTGGGGCTGGTCCCGTCGCTGTACGTGACCCGCCGCCGGGTCTGGGTCCGGGCCGTCCCGGCCGGGGCGGGCGGCGCCCGGGTCGAGCTGGCCGGTCTCGCCCTCCAGGGCAAGGCCGCGTTCGAGGCCGAGCTGGCCCGGCTCGCCGAGCAGGTCGCCAGGGGGTCCGGGGGGCTCAAGCCTAGCCCCCCGGAGGATCGCGGTACGCTAGGCCCCCCGACGGAGAAGACCTAGAGGAGACCGCCCGATGTCGCCGGCCGAGCTGGCCACCACCTCCGACACCCTCGCCTGGCTGGCCGTGCTCAGCTACGTGGTCGCGGCCACCCTGTTCGGGCTGGAGTTCGCCTACCGGCTGCGCTGGCTGGGGGTGGCCGGGCTGCTGGTGACCGCGGCCGGGCTGGCCGCCAACGTGGGCGCGGCCGTGACCCGCGGCCTGGCCGTCGACCGGGTGCCATGGGGCAACATGTACGAGTTCTCGATGATCGTGGGGATCGTCACCGTGGCCGGCTTCCTGGTCTGGCTGGCCCGGCGGCCCGAGATCCGCCCTCTCGGGGTGTTCGTGCTCCTCCCGGCCGTGCTGGCCATGGCCCTGGGCGGGCTGGTGTTCCGGGTGCCGGCCGGCCCGCTGGTCCCGGCCCTCAACTCCCGCTGGATCGTGATCCACGTGGCCGCGGCCATCACCGGCTCCTCGGTGCTCTGCCTGGCCGCCGTGTTCAGCATCCTGTACCTGGTCAAGGAGCGGATCGAGCGCCGCCAGCGGCCGCCGGCCCCGCCGCTGGTCGCCGGGGCGGCCCAGACCGCCGACCGGGTCGAGGTCGACCAGGCGGTGGCCCGCCACGGCAGCCTCTGGGACCGGCTGCCGTCGGCCGACACCCTCGACCACCTCGCCTACCGGACGACCGCCTTCGGCTTCCCCATCTGGACCTTCGCCATCATTGCCGGGGCCATCTGGGCCCAGGCGGCCTGGGGCCGCTACTGGGGCTGGGACCCGAAGGAGACCTGGTCGTTCATCAGCTGGACGGTGTTCGCCGCCTACCTCCACGCCCGGGCCACCGCCGGCTGGCGCGGCCGCCGCGCCGCCTGGCTGGCCATCATCGGCCTGGCCACCCTGGCGTTCAACTTCTACGCGGTCAACACCGTCATCGTCGGCCTCCACAGCTACGGCGGCTGACCCCACAAAGTGGTACCGATCCACGAGGGCGCCGGGCCGGTGCGGGTCACCCCCGTCCGCCGCGCCCCGGTGGTCTAGCGTGGCCCCCGACGACCCCGCGCCGGCGGCCGAGCGGACCGCCCCGGGGGTGCAGCGCATGTTCGACCGGGTCGCCCCCCGCTACGACCTGGCCAACACCGTGTTCTCCCTCGGCCGGGACAAGGGCTGGCGCCAGGCCGCGGCCCGGGCGACCCGCCTGGGCGGTGGCGAGGTCGCCGCCGACGTGGCCTGCGGCACCGGCGCCCTCACGGCCGAGCTGGCCGGCCTGGCCCCCGGCGCCAGCGTGGTCGGCTTCGACTTCTCCCAGGAGATGCTCAAGCGGGGCCGGTCCACCGGGGGGCCAGGAAGCGCCCCCCCGGACCCCCCCCAGCCACGGCTCCTCCTGGCCGCCGGCGACGCCCTCCAGCTCCCCCTGGCCGACGCCAGCGTGGACGTGGTCACGATCGCCTTCGGGCTGCGGAACCTGGCCGAGCCGGGTCAGGGCCTGCTCGAGTTCCGCCGGGTCCTGCGCCCGGGCGGGCGCCTGGTCGTGTGCGAGTTCTCCACGCCGGTGGTCCCGGTGTTCCGCGACGTCTACCGCCGCTACCTGACCCGACTCATGCCGGTGGCCGCCCGCCGCCTCACCTCCGACCCCGAGGCCTACCAGTACCTGGCCCGCTCCATCGGCGCCTGGCCCGACCAGCCCGGCCTGGCCCGCTGGATCCAGGACGCCGGCTTCGAGCAGGTCGCCTGGCGCGACCTCACCGGCGGCATCGTCGCCCTCCACCGCGGGGTCGCCCGCTGATGGGACGGCTGGCCGGTGTCGAGACCGTGCTGCTGGACCTGGACGGGACCCTGTACGAGGGCAGCCGGGTCGTTCCCGGGGCGCCCGAGGCCGTGGGGCGGCTGCGGGCGCTGGGGCTGACGCTGCGGTTCTGCACCAACACCGACTCGGTCGCCCCGGCCGCGCTGGCCGAGCGCCTGGCCGGGCGCGGCTTCGAGGTCGGAGAGGACGAGCTGGTCACCCCGGTCCAGGTGGCGGCCCGGCTGCTGGCCGCGGCCCGGGACGCGCGGGTGGTGGCCGTGGCCGCCGACGGGGTACGGGCGCTGCTGGGCGACCTCCTGGCCGGGCCGGGCCAGGCGGCGACCCATGTGCTGGTCGCCGACCCCAGCTACGGGGCGACCTACGGCGACCTGGACGCCGCCTTCCAGGCCGTCCGGGGTGGGGCGGAGCTGCTGGCCACCCAGGTCAACCGCATCGCCGTGCGCGACGACGGCGAGCACCTGGACACCGGCGGCTGGGTCCGGCTGCTGGAGTACGCCACCGGGAAGACGGCCCGGGTGCTGGGCAAGCCGTCGCCGGACTTCTTCACCGCGCCGCTGGACGCGCTCGGCCGCGGGCCCGGCACCGCCCTGGTCGTCGGCGACGACCTGGCCGCCGACATCGGTGGCGGGCGGGCCGTCGGCGCGGCCACGGTGCTGGTCCGCACGGGCAAGGGCGACCGCCCCCAGCCGGGCGCCGGGGCCGAGCCGGACGCGGTCGTCGACAGCGTCGCCGATCTGCCCGGGCTGCTCCAGGGGTGAGGGATCCTGGTTTCTGAAGCGTTTGCCGTGACAGACTGCGCCCCCTACACTCCAGTCGACGTACTTGTGCGTCGATTCACAAAGGGACGTGGCCGCTGGGAGGCGAGGTGAGCGACCCCTACGACGCGCTGGTCATCGGTGGTGGGCCGGGGGGGTCGGCGACCGCGTTCCATCTGGCCAGGGGCGGCGCCCGGGTGCTGCTGTGCGAGAAGCAGCGGTACCCGCGCGACAAGGTGTGCGGGGACGGGCTGACGCCCCGGGCCGTTCGGGCCCTCGACCATATGGGGCTGCGCGACGAGTACCAGAGCTGGTCGCGGAGCGCCGGGCTCAAGGTCCACGGCGGCGGCCACGTGATCGAGCTGCCCTGGCCGGAGCTGGAGGACTTCCCGTCGTTCGGGCTGGCCCGGCCCCGCGGCGACCTCGACCAGCTGCTGGCCCGCACCGCCTCCAAGGCCGGGGCCGACCTGTGGGAGGCCACCGACGTGGTCGAGCCGCTGGTGGAGAACGGCCTGGTCCGGGGGGCGGTGGTGCGCCGCGAGGGCGAGGACCCGGTCGACGTCCGGGCCGAGGTGGTGGTGGCCGCCGACGGCGCCTCCAGCCGCTTCGCCCAGGCCCTCGGCCTGGTCCGGGACGAGCACCGGCCCATCGGGGTGGCCATCCGCCAGTACTACCGGTCCGAACGCGACACCGACCCCTGGATCGACTCCTACCTGGAGCTGTGGAAGGGCGACCACCTGCTGCCCGGCTACGGCTGGGTGTTCCCCCTGGCCGACGGGACCGTCAACGTCGGCTGCGGGCTGCTCAACACCTCCGAGGGCTTCCGCAACACCAACTACAGGGACCTGCTCAAGGGGTGGCTGCCGACGGTCGGGCCCGAGTGGGGGTTCACCCTGGAGGACGCCGTGGCCAAGCCGCGCTCGGCGTCCCTGCCCATGGGGGCCAGCCGCCACCCTCCCCTGTACCGGGGCGTGCTGTTCGTGGGGGACGCAGCCGGGCTGGTCAACCCGTTCAACGGCGAGGGCATCGACTACGCCATGGAGTCGGGCCGGCTGGCCGCCGAGGTCGGCCTTGAGGTGCTGGAGAGCGGCGACCGCACCCGGCTGGCCGCCTACCGGACGGCGCTGGAGCGCGGGTTCGGCTCCTACTTCACCCTCGGCCGGGTGTTCGTCCGGGCCATCGGCCACCCCGCGGTGATGAAGGCCTGCGCCAGGTACGGGCTGCCCCGCCCGACCCTGATGAAGCTGGTCCTGAAGCTGATGGCCAACCTGTACGAGCCGGCCAGGGGCGACGTCACCGACCGGATCGCGCGGGCCCTGGTCCGACTGGCTCCTTCGAGGGGAGGGTCGTGACCGCCCAAGTTTGCGTGCTCTCCCGAGGCGGCCATAGGCTGACCCTGCCGCCGTCGGCCCCACGCTCGAGGTCTGTTGGAGGCTGCCCGTGAACCTCGGTGCCTTCGCTCCCATCCTGGCCATGCTCGTGCTGGCCAGCGCGTTCGCGGTCCTGTCGATCGTCGTGTCGGCGTTCCTGGCCCCCCACCGGCCGACCCGGGCCAAGTACTCGGCCTACGAGTCCGGCATCGAGCCGGGGCTGCTGCCGCGGGGCGAGCGCTACCCGGTCAAGTTCTACCTGACCGCGATGCTGTTCGTGGTCTTCGACGTCGAGGTGATCTTCCTCTACCCGTGGGCGGTCGTGTTCCGCCAGCTCGGCCTCTTCGGACTGGTCCAGATGGGCATCTTCGTCGGACTGATCCTGGTGGCCTACATCTACGACTGGAAGCGCGGCGGATTGGAGTGGGACTGACCATGCAGAGCGGGAGCGGACTGGACAAGCTGCCAGGCGGCATCCTCGTCACGACCGTGGAGAAGCTGGCCAACTGGGCCCGCAAGGGCTCGCTGTGGCCGGCCACCTTCGGGCTGGCCTGCTGCGCCATCGAGATGATGGCCACCGGCGCCGGCCGCTACGACCTGGCCCGGTTCGGCATGGAGGTGTTCCGGGCCTCGCCCCGCCAGGCCGACCTGATGATCGTGTCCGGCCGGGTGTCGCAGAAGATGGCCCCGGTCCTGCGGACCATCTACGACCAGATGCCCGAGCCCAAGTGGGTCATCTCCATGGGCGTCTGCGCCACCTCGGGCGGCATGTTCAACAACTACGCGATCGTCCAGGGCGTCGACCAGATCGTGCCGGTGGACATGTACGTGCCCGGCTGCCCGCCCCGGCCGGAGATGCTGATCGACGGCATCCTCAGGCTCCACGAGAAGATCATGAAGGGCGAGCCCCGCTCCAAGCTGGTCCTGGAAGAGGCGGCCAGGTGACCGAGCCGACCGCCACCGGGACGACCGAGGCCCCGGAGAGCGGCTTCCAGCCGCCCGCGGCCCTCCAGCCCGTCCTGACCGGGCTGCGCGAGCGCTTCGAGGACGCCATCAAGGAGATCAGCGGGCACCGGGGCGAGGTCGTGGTCGAGCTGGAGCGCGACCGGCTGGTCGAGGTCTGCACCTGGCTGCGCGACGACCCGGCGACCAGCTTCCGGCTGCTGGCCAGCATCACCGGGATCGACTACCTGAAGTACGACGACCGGCCCGAGCGGCTCTGCGCCGACTACAACCTCTACTCCTTCGACCACAACGTCCGGATCCGGCTCAAGGTCCGGGTCACGGTCGAGGACCCGCGCATCCCGTCGGTGACCGGGGTGTGGCCGGGGGCCAACTTCCCCGAGCGGGAGGCCTACGACTTCTTCGGGATCCGCTTCGAGGGGCACCCCAACCTGGTCCGCATCCACATGCCCGAGGACTGGAAGGGCTACCCGCAGCGCAAGGACTACCCGCTGGGCGGGGTCGACGTCGAGTACATCGGCGCCCACGTCCCGCCGCCGGACACCAGGCGGTACAAGGGAGGCTGGACCAGCACATGAGCGAGGTCGAGACGCCGGACATCGACCGGCCGACCAGCGAGCTGGTCGACGAGGTCGTGGTCCGCCCCGGCGAGGCCCACGACCTGCCCCCGCCCCAGGCGGCCGAGCACGTGTCCATGAACGAGCGGCGCGTCCACCAGGTGGTGGCCATGGGCGGCGGCGACTGGGCCGAGGTCACGGCCAGGGCCGCGGCCGAGGGCCAGGACGACGTCATGATCATCAACATGGGCCCCCAGCACCCCTCGACCCACGGGGTGCTGCGGCTGGTCGTGGAGCTCAAGGGCGAGGAGGTCATCAACCTCCAGCCGGTGGTCGGCTACCTCCACACCGGCATCGAGAAGTCGGCCGAGTTCCGCACCTGGGTCCAGGGGGTCACCTTCGTGACCCGCATGGACTACCTGGCCCCGATCTTCAACGAGACCGCCTACTGCCTGGCCGTCGAGAAGCTGCTGGGGATCGAGGCGCCGCCCCGGGCCCAGGCCCTGCGGGTCCTGATGATGGAGCTCAACCGGATCTCGTCCCACCTGGTCTGGCTGGCCACCACCGGGCTGGAGCTGGGCGCCCTGTCGATCATGCTCTACGGCTTCCGGGAGCGGGAGGAGATCCTCGACATCCTCGAGGACGTCACCGGGCTGCGCATGAACCACGCCTGGGTGCGGCCGGCCGGGGTCTCCCAGGACCTGCCCGACGGCACCGAGGACAAGATCCGCGCCTTCGTCCGCGACATGCGAAGCAAGGCCGACGAGTACGAGACCCTGCTCACCAACAACCCGATCTGGCTGGAGCGGACCAAGGGCATCGGCCACCTCGCCCTCGACGAGCTGATCGGCCTTGGGACCACCGGGCCGATGCTGCGGGCCGCCGGCCTGGACCACGACCTGCGCAAGGCCGAGCCGTACTGCGGCTACGAGCAGTACGAGTTCGACGTGCCGACGGCCACCGGTTCGGACGTGTACGCCCGCTACCAGGTCCGGCTGGCCGAGATGCGGGAGAGCCTTCGGATCGTCGAGCAGGTCCTGGACACGCTGCCCGGCGGGCCGGTGATGTCGACCGACCCCAAGGTCGGCTGGCCGGCCAAGCTCGCCCTCGGCCCCGACGGGCTGGGCAACTCCCCGGCCCACGTCCAGCACATCATGGGTGAGTCCATGGAGGCCCTGATCCATCACTTCAAGCAGGTCACCGAGGGCATCAAGGTGCCGCGGGGCGAGGTCTACGTGCCCGTCGAGTCGCCCCGGGGCGAGCTCGGCTACCACGTCGTCTCCGACGGCGGCAACCTGCCCTACCGGGTCCACGTCCGCGACCCGTCGTTCGTGAACCTCCAGACCGGCACCCCCATGTCGATCGGGCTGCTGGTCGCCGACGTCATCGCCGCCATGTCCTCCATCGACCCGGTCCTCGGCGGCGTCGACCGCTAGCCCGACAAGGAGTCCGCCACCGCCGTGCCCCTGTCCGACCAGACCCTGACCCGGGCCGAGGAGCTGATCGCCCGCTACCCTCAGCCGCGCTCGGCCCTGCTCCCGATCCTGTTCCTGCTGCAGGCGGAGGACGGCTACGTGTCGCCGGCCGGCGTCGCCCAGGCCGCCCAGCTCCTGGGCTTGACCAAGGCCGAGGTCGGGGCGGTGGCCACCTTCTACACCATGTTCCGGCGCCGCCCGGTGGGAAAGTACCTGGTGTCGGTGTGCAAGACGCTGCCCTGCCAGCTCCGCGGGTCGCGGGAGATCTCGGCGGCCATGGCCGAGCGGCTGGAGGTGCCCCTGGGCGGCACCGACGGGAGCGGGATGGTCACCGTCGAGGAGGTGGAGTGCCTGGCCGCCTGCGACGGCGCCCCGGTGGTCCAGGTCAACACGGAGAACTACGAGCGGCTGTCCACCTCCGAGGCCGTGGAGCTGCTCGAGGCCCTGCTCCGCGACGAGGTCCCGCCGCCCACCTGGGCCGAGGACGGGTCGGTCACCGAGCCCACCACGGCCGGGCTCCACTGGCGCCTGGCCGGCCTCGGCGACCCCCCGGCCGGCCTCGGAGCCCCTGCGGCCGAGCCAGAGGAGCGCAGCATCGGTCGTGAGCCATCGCCGCCCGAGCCGACCGAGCAGCGCGAGGCCGGCGAGCCCCAGCCCGAGGAAGGAGCAGGCGCGGCCGCGCGGGACCCTCACCCGCCGGTGGATGGGGCCCCTGCCGGGAGGGTAGCCGACGGCGGGACGGAGAGCGATCGGCCGTCCACAGCCCCTTCGGACGAGGGGCCGGCCCCCGAGGACAAGCCGCGGCCGCAGGCGGGTGAGGGCCGATGACCGACCAGGTCAGGGTGCTGACCTCCCGCTGGGGGGAACGGGAGGCCTTCAAGCTCGACCGGTTCACCGAGCTGGACGGCTACGCCAGCCTCGACGCCGCCTTCGAGCGGTCCCCCGAGGACCTGGTCCAGCTGGTCAAGGACTCGGGGCTGCGGGGCCGGGGCGGGGCCGGCTTCCCGACGGGCATGAAGTGGGGGTTCCTGGCCAAGGGGACCGGCAGGCCGACCTACCTGGTGGTCAACGCCGACGAGAGCGAGCCCGGCACCTTCAAGGACATGGAGCTGCTCGAGCGCGACCCGCACGCCCTGGTCGAAGGCGTGATCGTGTCCTCGTACGCCATCGGCTGCCGCAACGCCTTCATCTACCTGCGGGGCGAGTGCGGCTGGCCGGGCCGCCGGCTCCAGGCGGCGATCGACGCCGCCTACGACAAGGGGCTGCTCGGCCGGGACGTCAAGGGCTCCGGGTTCGACCTGGACGTGGTCCTGCACCGGGGCGCCGGGGCCTACATCTGCGGCGAGGAGACGGCCCTGCTGTCCTCGCTGGAGGGCCAGCGCGGCCAGCCCAAGCTGCGCCCGCCCTTCCCGGCCGTCGAGGGCCTGTACCGGGCCCCGACGACCGTCAACAACGTGGAGACGATCGCCACCGTGCCCTGGATCGTCCGCAAGGGGGTCGACTGGTTCCGGTCCATGGGCAGCGACAAGTCGCCCGGGCCGAAGCTGTTCAGCGTGTCGGGCGACGTCGTCAACCCGGGCAACTTCGAGTTCCCCCTCGGCGTCCCCGCCCGCGAGGTGATCATGGGCGCGGCCGGCGGGATGCGCGACGGCAAGACCCTCAAGGCCTGGACCCCGGGGGGCAGCTCGACCCCGATGCTGACCGCCGACCACCTCGACACCCCCATGGACTTCGAGGGCATCCAGGGCGCCGGCAGCCTGCTCGGCACGGCCGCGGTGATGGTCTTCTCCGAGGACGTCTGCATGGTCAGGGCGTGCCTGAACTTCACCGAGTTCTACGCCCACGAGTCCTGCGGCAAGTGCACCCCCTGCCGCGAGGGCACCGACTGGATGCGCAAGATCCTGGGCCGGCTCGAGACGGGCCAGGGCCGACCCGACGACATGGACACCCTCAAGGACATCTGCGACTCGATCTTCGGGCGCTCCTTCTGCGCCCTCGGCGACGGGGCGACCAGCCCCATCGTCTCCGCCCTGAAGTACTTCCGCGACGAGTTCGACGAGCACGTCAGCGGTGGCGGCTGCCCCTTCCCGGGGGCGCGCGTCACCGTTGGCGCCCATTAGGAGCCGCATGGCCGACAAGCCGACCACCGTGAAGGTCACCATCGACGGCCAGGAGCTGGAGGTCCCTCCGGGCACGCTGGTGATCCGGGCCGCCGAGCAGCTGGGCACGATCGTGCCCCGGTTCTGCGACCACCGGCTGCTGGCCCCCCTGGGGGCGTGCCGCCAGTGCCTGGTCGAGGTCGTCGGCCAGCGCAAGCCGCTGACCGCCTGCACGACCACGGTCACCGACGGCATGGAGGTCAAGACCCAGGTCACCTCCGAGGTGGCCCGGGCCGGCCAGGAGGGCAACCTCGAGCTGCTGCTGATCAACCACCCGCTCGACTGCCCCATGTGCGACAAGGGCGGCGAGTGCCCGCTCCAGGACCAGACCCTGGCCCACGGGCCGGGGGAGACCCGGTTCGTGGAGACCAAGCGCCGCTACGAGAAGCCGATCAAGATCTCCGAGACGGTCCTGCTGGACCGGGAGCGCTGCGTGCTCTGCGCCCGCTGCACCCGCTTCTCCAGCGAGATCGCCGGCGACCCGTTCATCGAGCTGTTCGAGCGGGGGGCGCTGGAGCAGGTGGCCATCTACGAGGACGAGCCGTACGAGAGCTACTACAGCGGCAACGTGGTCCAGATCTGCCCGGTGGGGGCGCTGACCTCGCCGTCCTACCGGTTCCAGGCCCGGCCGTTCGACCTGGCCTCGACCGACGGCGTCTGCAACCACTGCGCGTCCGGCTGCAACCTGCGCATCGACGCCCGCCGGGGCCTGGTCACCCGCCAGCTGGCCCGCGACAACGACGACGTCAACGAGGCCTGGAACTGCGACCGGGGCCGCTACGGCTTCGCCTACGCCCAGTCCCCGGAGCGGGTGCTGATCCCGCACCTGTCCGAGGACGGCAAGCTGCGGACCGCCTCCTGGTCGGAGGCGCTGCGCCGGGCCGCCGACGGCATCCGCGCGGCCCGCGACAAGGGAGTCGGGGTCCTGGTCGGCGGCCACCTCACCGACCAGGACGCCTACGCCCTGCAGAAGCTGGCCCGGGTCGCGCTCGGCACCAACAACGTCGACGCCCGCGCCTGGCCGGAGGACGAGGCCGGGGCGGCCGCGGCGGCGTCGGTCGCCGGGCGGGGCCCCGACGAGGGGATGCCGGCCTACCGGGACCTGGAGGCGGCCCGGGCGGTGGTGGTCGTCGACCTCGACCCCCACGAGGAGTCGCCCATCCTGTGGCTGCGGCTGCGCAAGGCGGCCATGCGCCGGGGCGTGCCCGTGGTCGCCGTCGGGTCGCGGCCGGGGCGGCTGGCCGAGTTCGCCACCGTGGTCGCCACCCGGCCCGGCGGCCAGGCCGAGGCGTGCGAGCGCCTCGGCCGGGGCGAGGACGACGCCGGCCGGCTGCTGACCGAGGGCGAGGGCGATGGCGAGGTCATCGTGCTCGCCGGCTGGCGGGGCGGGGCCACCGGCGGGCTGGCCGCCGCGGCCCGGCTGGCGTCGGCGCTCGGCGGGCGGTTCGCCTGGGTGCCGCGGCGGGCCGGGGACCGGGGGGCGCTGGACGTCGGCGCCCGGCCCGGGCTGCTGCCCGGCGGGCGGCCGGTCGGCGACGCCGGGGCCCGGGGCGAGCTGGCCGAGGCCTGGGGGGCGGAGCTGCCCGACGGGCCCGGGCTGGACGGCCCGGCCATGGTGGCGGCGGCGGCCGCCGGCGAGCTCGGGGTGCTGGTCCTGGCCGGGGTCGACCTGGTCCGCGACCACGGCCCCCGCGAGCTGGCCACCCAGGCCCTGGAGCGGGCGTTCGTGATCGCCGTCGACCACGAGGTCAACGAGACGACCAGCCAGGT
>DASUPQ010000828.1 GCA_036280995.1 Actinomycetota bacterium
GGCTCGCCCTGGGTGCGCAGCGACGCCCGCAGGGTGCGGCGCTGGTCGAAGCGGCGCCCGTAGGGCGACGGCCGGTAGCGGCGGCTGTGCCGGGTCGGCAGGTGCACGGCCAGGGCCCGGATGACGTGGTCGGCCTGGAGCCGCTCGGTCTCGTTGAGCTCGTCGAACGATCTGCTCCGGAGGACCTCGGCCCCGCTGGCCAGCACCCCGACGATGCCCTCGCCGTCCTCGGCTCCCTCGGCCGGCGCCCATGACTCCTCGGCGAAGCCCCGGTCGAGCAGGACCTCGAGCTCGGGCGGGGCCCCGCCCATGCGCTGGTCCTGGCCGCTGATCATGGCCATCACGTCGCGCGACTGGCTGGGGAACCACTCGTCGAAGGCGGCGTCGTAGGCGGCCAGGTCCTGCTTGCGGGCCACCATCGAGACCCGCCCGGCCCAGTAGATTCCCGTGCGGTCGATCCGGTCCAGGGCGGCCACGGCCCGGCAGAAGGTCAGGATCCGGCCGGTGCCCACTGGCAGCCCCCGCTCGCGCAGCAGCCGCCCGAACCCGACCAGCCGCTGCAGGCCAGGCTCGGCCAGCGCCGACTCGCTCATTCCGTCCCCAGCACCTGGCCAAGGCGGGCGCGGACCAGCTCCAGGTCCTCGTGGTCCTTGAGCAGCGCGCCCAGGGTGGCGGCGGCCTGCTCGGGCTCCAGCCGGGTCGCGCCCAGGAAGGCCAGGGCCTGCGACCAGTCGATCGTCTCGGCCACCCCGGGCCGCTTGGCCACGTCCATCTCGCGCAGCCGGGCCACGGCCTCGGCGACCTGGCGGGCCAGGGCCTCGGGGACCTCGGGGGCGCGTACGCGCACGATCTCGACCTCCCGGGCGACCGAGGGATGGTCGATCCAGTGGTACAGGCAGCGGCGCTTGAGGGCGTCGTGCAGCTCCCGGGTCCGGTTGGAGGTGATGATCACCGCCGGCGGCCGCTCGGCGGCGACCCGGCCGATCTCGGGGATGGTGATGGCGAACTCGCTCAGCACCTCGAGCAGGAACGCCTCGAACTCGTCGTCGGCCCGGTCCAGCTCGTCGATCAGCAGCACGCTGGCCGACCCGGCCCGGATGGCCGTGAGCAGCGGCCGCTCGACCAGGAACTCGCGCCCGAACAGGTCGGCCTGGCCCTCGCCCAGCTGGGCGGCGCGCACGGCGATGAGCTGGCGCGAGTAGTCCCATTCGTAGAGGGCCTGGCTGGCGTCGATCCCCTCGTAGCACTGCAGTCGGACCAGCTCGCGGCCGAGCAGCTCCGACAGCACCTTGGCGACCTCGGTCTTGCCGACCCCGGCCTCGCCCTCCAGCAGCAGCGGCTTGCCCAGGTTCAGGGCCAGGTAAATGGCCGTGGCCAGGCCCCGGTCGGCCAGGTAGGCGTGGCCGGCCAGGGCCTCCTCGAGCTCGTCGACGGAACCGAAGCCGAGGGCGCCGTCACCCGGCGCCCTCGGAGTGTGCGGGCCGTTCAGCTCGACCGTGCCCCTTCGATCGCCCGCCTGGTCAGGACCTTGGCCAGGGCGCTGCGGTACTCGGAGCTGGCCAGGGCGTCGTTCGGAGGGCTGGTGCCGTCCAGCACCTGGTCGGCCGCGGCCGCCGGGTCGGACCCGGAGGCCAGCGCCTGCTCGACCGCGCTGGCCCGCAGGGGCTTCTCCCCCATGTTGGTCAGGGCCACCTTGACCCCGCCGTTGCTGGCCACCGCGGCCACGCCCACGATCGCCCAGTCCTGGGCGCGGGGGTGGAACTTCTGGTAGTTCCAGCCGGCGCCGGCCAGCTTGGGCACCCGGATCTCGGTGAGCAGGTCCTGGGGGCCGAGGGCGGACTCGAAGATGCCCGTCCAGAAGTCGGCCGCCGGCACCGTCCGCTCCCCGTCCGGCCCCTTGACGACCAGGGTCGCGTCCAGAGCGAGCAGCACCGTCGGGATGTCGGAGGCGGGGTCGGAGTGGGCCACCGTGCCGCCGACGGTCCCCCGGTGGCGCACCTGGGGGTCGCCGACCTCGCCGGCGGTGTGGGCCAGGATCGGGCAATCGCGCAGGAGCAGCTCCGAGAAGTGGGCCTCCTCCATGGTGGTCAGGGCGCCAACGGCCACGTGGTCGCCGCCGTCGCGGATGTAGTTGAGGTCCCCGATGCGGCCGATGTCGATCAGCACCGACGGGGCGGCCAGCCGCAGCCGCATCAGCGGCAGCAGCGAGTGCCCGCCGGCCAGCAGCTTGGCGTCCTCGCCGTGCTCGCCGAGGAGGCTGACGGCGTGGTCGGCGGACTCGGCGACCGTGTAGTCGAACGCTGCCGGGATCACGCCGTCCCTCCTTCCTCTTCGGGGGTCATACTGGCCGCCCCGGTGCCGCCGCCCTCGGCGACGCGCTCCCCCGGCGCCCTGCCCCGCGCCTCCTGGACGACCCGCCAGACCTTCTCCGCCGAGGCCGGCTTGTCGATGAACTCGACCCCGACGAAGCGCAGCGCGTCGGCGACCGCGTTCATCACCGCCGGCGGGGCGGCGATGGTGCCGGCCTCGCCGATGCCCTTGATGCCGAGGTTGTTGGTGGTCGACGGGGTGACCTCGCGGTCGAGGATGTACCCCGGGAGCTCGGCCGGGGACGGGATCCGGTAGGTCGACATGTTGCCGGTCAGCAGGGTGCCGTTCTCGTCGTAGAGCGCCTCCTCGTACAGCGCCTCGGCGATGCCCTGGGCGACCCCGCCCATCACCTGCCCGTCGACGATCATCGGGTTGATGACCGTGCCGCAGTCGTCCACGGCCACGTACTTGTCGATCCGGGTCGACCCGGTCTCGGGGTCGACCTCGACCACGCACACGTGGGCGCCGGACGGGAAGGTGAAGTTGGGCGGGTCGTAGACGGCCGTTGCCTCCAGGCCCGGCTCGACGTCGGCTGGCAGGGCGTGGGCGGTCCAGGCGGTGAGGGCGACCTCCGGGACCGACTTGGCCCGGTCGGGCGCGCCCTTGACCTGGAACTTGCCGTCCTTCCACTCGAGGTCGTCCTCGGCGACCTCGAGCTCGTGGGCGGCGATGGTGCGGACCTTGGCCCGGATCTTCTCGGCCGCCCGGACCAGGGCCTCGCCGCCGACCGAGGCGCTGCGGCTGCCGTAGGAGTCCATCCCGAGCGCGGAAACGGCCGTGTCGCCGTGGAGCACGTCGACGTCGTCGGGGTCGACCCCGAGGGCGTCGGCCGTGATCTGGGACCAGGTGGTCACGTGTCCCTGGCCGTGGGGCGAGGTGCCGGTGATCACCGTCACCTTCCCGGTCGGGTGGCAGCGGATGGTGGCCGCCTCCCAGCCGCCGGCTCCGTACTTGAGCGCGGCCAGGACCTGGGAGGGCGCCAGGCCGCACATCTCGATGTAGGTCGAGAAGCCGACCCCGAGCAGCTTGCCGTCGCGGCGGCCGTTGTTGGCCTGCTGCTCGCGCCGGATCTCGTCGTAGCCGACCAGCCGCTTGGCCTTCTCCATCGTGGCCTGGTAGTTGCCGGAGTCGAACGACAGGCCGCTGACGACCTCGGTGGCCTCGGTGAACGGCGGGATGAAGTTCATCTCGCGGATCTCGGCCGGGTCCTTGCCGACCCGGCGGGCCAGCGCGTCCATGATCCGCTCGACCGCGTAGGTCGCCTCGGGACGCCCGGCGCCGCGGTAGGCGTCGGTCGGGGTCTTGTTGGTGAACACCCCGGTGGCCTCGAAGCCGTAGGCCTTGCCCTGGTAGACGCCGTGGTACAGCCAGGCCCCGAGGAGCGGGATGCCCGGGGTGACGAGCTGGAGGTAGGCGCCGAAGTCGGCGTAGAGCTTGACCCGGAAGCCGAGGGTCTTGCCCTCCTCGGTCGCCGCGACCTCCATGTCCTGGATGACGTCGCGGCCGTGGATGGTGGCCAGGTAGCCCTCGGAGCGCTCCTCGGTCCACTTGACCGGCTGGCCCAGCCGGCGGGCCACCGCCACCGCGATGCACTCCTCGGCGTAGACGTTCAGCTTGGAGCCGAAGCCGCCGCCGACGTCGGGGGCGACCACCCGGATCTTGGCCTCGTTGATGTCGAGGGTGAGGGCCAGCAGAACCTTGAGGATGTGCGGGATCTGGGTGGCCGACCACACAGTGAGCTCGCCCTGGGCGGGGATCGGCTGGACGACGACCCCGCGTGGCTCGATCGCGTTGGGGATCAGCCGGGGATGGTAGTAACGCTGCTTGACGACCACGGGGGCCTCGGCGAACACCTTGTCCACGTCACCGTTGGACAGGCCCCAGGTGTAGGCCTCGTTGGAGCCGAAGGAGTCGTGGATGACGGGTGAGCCGTCCTTCAGGGCCTCCATCATGTCGGTGACGACCGGCAGCTCGTCGTAGTCGACCTCGACGGCCTCGATGGCGTCGGCGGCGTGCTCGCGGCTGTCGGCCACGACCACGGCGACGATCTCGCCCATGAAGCGGACCCGGTCCTTGGCCACCGGCCAGTGGTCAGGGGTGCGGGCGTCGCTGGTCGGCTCCTCGGGCATGATCCGGTTGCCGATCGGCCAGGCGCACGGCATGGCCGCCGCCCACTCCTCGGCCAGCTCCTCGCCGGTGAACACCGCCGTCACCCCCGGCAGCTCCTTGGCCGCCGAGGTGTCGATGCTTGCGATGGTGGCGTGGGCGACCGGGCTGCGCACGAACGACAGCCACAGCATGCCCGGCAGGGCGATGTCGTCGACGTAGCGGCCCTGGCCGGTGAGCAGCTCGGGGTCCTCCTTGCGGAGGACCCCGCCGCCGACCCAGCGCTTGGCCTCCGGCTCGGCTACCTGTGTCATTCGGACCCTCCCTGGGCGCCGGCGGGGGCGGCCTGGCGCATCTCGCCGGCCGCCTCCTGGATGGCCTTGACGATGTTCTGGTAGCCGGTGCAGCGGCACAGGTTGCCCTCGAGGCCGAGGCGGACCTCCTCCTCTTCCATGCCGGCGCCGCTCTCGATCAGCCCCAGGCCGGCCATGATCATGCCCGGGGTGCAGAAGCCGCACTGGAGGCCGTGGTTCCGGCGGAAGGACTCCTGCAGGGGGTGGAGCTGGCCGTTGCTGGCCAGGGCCTCGATGGTGGTGATCTCGGAGCCGTCGGCCTGGACGGCCAGGACGGTGCAGGACTTGACCGACTTGCCGTCCATCATGACGGTGCAGGCACCGCACGAGGAGGTGTCGCAGCCGACGTTGGTCCCGGTGAGGCCGAGGTTCTCCCGGAGGAAGTAGACCAGCAGCAGGCGAGGCTCGACCTCAGCCTCGCGCCGGACGCCGTTTACGGTGCAAGCGATGCGCCTCAAGGGCCACCTCCGTCCCGTTCGACCGGATCGAGGGGCGAGTGCAGCTTGCCCGTGACCTGCCCGGATCCGGCCGACGCTCAGCCGACAATGGTCGAACGTGCTGCACAATAGCATCGGCCGGATCCCTGGAAAATGGGAGGTTTTCCAGGGAGGCTATGCTTGGCGGTCTGACACATGGAGGTGGCTGATGCGCGACGTGCTCGACGCGATCGAGGGATGGAAGGCCGAGGGCCATCGGGTCGCGCTGGCCACCGTGACCAAGGTCAAGGGGTCGGCGCCGCGGCCGCCGGGCGCCAAGATGGCGGTCAGCGACGACGGCCGCTGGGTGGGCAGCGTCTCCGGCGGCTGCGTCGAAGGGGCCGTGCTCGAGGAGGCCGGCCGGGTGCTGGCCGGCGAGCCGGCCCGGCTGGTCACCTTCGGCATCACCGACGAGATGGTCTGGGACGTGGGCCTGGCCTGCGGCGGGATCATCGACGTGTTCGTCGAGCCCCTCCCCTGATGGGCGATCTCGGTTGGGAGCCGGTCCGCGACCTGGTCAAGGCTGACCGGCGGGGGGCGCTGGTCACGATCGTGGCCGGGCCCGGGCTGGGGGCCAAGCTGCTGGTCACCCCCGACTCGGCCGAGGGCTCCCTCGGCGACCCGGTGCTCGACGAGACCGCGATCCGGCTGGCCCGGGAGCTGCTGCCGGCCGAGGAGGCGGCCGTCCGCGAGGTCGACGGCCGCGAGCTGTTCTTCGACGTGTACGCGCCCCAGCCGCGGCTGCTGATCGTCGGGGCGGTCGACTTCGCCGCCGCCCTGGCCCGGCTGGCCCACCTCACCGGCTTCAGGGTCAGCGTGATCGACGCCAGGGAGCGCTTCGCCACCAAGGAGCGGATCCCCCACGCCGACGAGGTCGTGGTCGCCTGGCCGCAGGAGTACCTGGCCGCCAACCCGCCCGACGACGCCACCCACGCGGCCGTGCTCACCCACGAGCCACGCTTCGACGACCCCACCCTGAGCGCCCTGCTGCGCAGCCCGGTCGCCTACATCGGGGCCATGGGCAGCCGCCGCGCCCACGCCGAGCGGCTGGAGCGGCTGCGCGAGGCCGGCTTCGGCGACGACGATATCGCCCGCATCTCCGGCCCGATCGGCCTCGACATCGGGGCCACGTCCCCGGAGGAGACGGCGGTGTCGATCCTGGCCGAGGTGATCGCGGCCCGCCACGGCCGCCGCGGCGGGCCCCTGTCCGAACGCACCGCCCCGGTCCACTCCATCCAGGAGCGGGGCGAGCTCTAGATGGCCGGCGTCCTCGGCGTCGTGCTGGCCGCCGGCGGGTCGACCCGGATGGGCCGGCCCAAGCAGGTGGCCGAGCTGGACGGCCGGCCGCTGCTCGCGCATGTCCTGGCCACGGCGGCCGCGGCCCCGCTGGACCGGGTGGTGGTCGCGCTCGGGGGGGCGGCCGCCGAGGTGCTCGACCGGGTCGAGCTGGGGCGGGCCGAGCCGCTGGTGGTGGAGGGCTGGGCCGCCGGGATGGGCCACGTCCTGGCCAGCACCCTGGCCCAGGCCGGGGGGGACTGGGAGGCGGTGGTGGTCCTGCTCGGCGACCAGCCGCTGGTCCCGGCCGCCGCCGTGGCCCGGGTGGTCGAGGCCTGGCGGGCCGGGGCCGGCCCGGTGGTCACGGCCACCTACGACGGCCGGCCCGGCCATCCCAGGCTGTTCGATCGCCGGCTGGAGCCCGACCTGCTCCGCCTGACCGGCGACACCGGCGCCCGCGACCTGCTCGCCGCCGACCCGGGCCGGGTGCGCCGGGTCGAGGTCGGCGACCTCGGCAGCGATGCCGACATCGACGTCGAAGCCGACCTGGAACGGGTCGGTCGGCTGTTCACCACGACCAGCAACGGGAGGCAGGCATGAAGATCGAGAACACGGTCGAGGTCGACGCTCCCCTGGACCGGGTCTGGGCCCTGGTCAACGACATCCCCCGGGTCGCGCCGTGCATGCCGGGCGCCGCCCTCACCGGCGTGCTCGACGACGGCACCTACGAGGGCACGGTGGCGGTCAAGCTCGGTCCGCTGCGCATGTCCTACAAGGGCAAGGTCATGGTCCAGGAGGTCGACGAGGCCAACCACAGCGCCCGCCTGGCCGCCAGCGGCAAGGACACCAAGGGCGCGGGCACGGCCAGGGCCAGCGTCGAGACCCGCCTCGAATCCGCCGGCGACACCCGCACCCGCCTCCACGTCACCAGCGACGTCCAGCTCACCGGCAAGGTCGCCTCCTTCGGCCGCGGCGGTGCCATCAACGACGTCGCCACCCGCCTCTTCGGCCAGTTCGCCGACTGCCTCCGCGCCACCCTGGAGGCCGAATCGACCCCGGCGGCCGCCGGTACGGCGGAGGCGGCGGGTGCGGCCACGGGTACAGGCGCGGCCACGGGTACAGGCGCGGGCGCCGGTACGGCGGAGGCGGCGGGTGCGGG
>DASUPQ010000829.1 GCA_036280995.1 Actinomycetota bacterium
ACCGAGCCGCCCACGACGGCCCCACCGACCACCGAGCCGCCCACGACCGAGCCGCCGACCACGGCTGCGCCCACCACGGAGGCCCCGACCACCGCGGCCCCCACGACGGCGGCCACCACGGCCGGCCCCTGAGCTGGGTCGGCCGCCGAGCTGACCGAGGCCGTTCCGGCGCTCTCCTGGCCCACCCCGGGACTGGAATGAATCATTCCGTTCTGCTATATTGGAACGGAACAGTTCGTTCCGAGTAAGGGAGCGCTCATGGCCACGACTGACCGAGACGAGCGTGAGATCCGGCCGTTCCGGATCGAGGTGCCCCAGGCGGCGCTGGACGACCTGGGCGAGCGGCTGGCCCGGACCCGGTGGCCGGCGGAGCCCGAGGGGATCGGCTGGAGCCGCGGGGTGCCGGTGGGGTACCTGCGCGAGCTGGCCGAGTACTGGCGGACCGCCTACGACTGGCGCCAGCACGAGGCCCGGCTGAACCAGCTGCCGCAGTTCACGACCACGATCGACGGCGCCAACCTCCACTTCCTCCACGTCCGCTCGCCCGAGCCGGAGGCGACCCCGCTGCTGCTGATCCACGGCTGGCCCGGGTCGGTGGTGGAGTTCCTGGAGCTGATCGGGCCCCTGACCGACCCGCGGGCCCACGGCGGCGACCCGGCCGACGCCTTCCACGTGGTCGTCCCGTCGATCCCCGGCCACGGGTTCTCCGGGCCGCTGGCCGAGCCCGGCTGGAACCACGGCCGCATGGCCGGGGCCTATGTCGAGCTCATGGCCCGGCTCGGCTACGACCGCTACGGCGTGCAGGGCGGCGACATCGGCGCCTTCGAGGCCCCGCTGGTCGGCCGCCTGGCCCCCGACCGGGTCATCGGCGTCCACGTCAACGCCCTGGTCACCTTCCCCTCGGGCGACCCGGCCGAGCTGGCCGACCTCACCGAGGCCGAGCAGCAGCGCCTGGCCCGGATGCGGAACTTCCAGGACGACATGATGGGCTACAGCCACATCCAGGGGACCCGCCCCCAGACGCTCGCCTACGCCCTCACCGACTCCCCGGCCGGGCAGCTCGCCTGGATCGTCGAGAAGTTCAAGGAGTGGACCGACCCGGCGGCCGACCTGCCCGAGGACGCCGTGGACCGGGACCACCTGCTGACCAACGTCAGCATCTACTGGCTCACCGCCACCGCCGGGTCCGCGGCCAACCTCTACTACGAGACCTACCACGACCCCAGCATGTTCGCCCCCAGGGAGCGCGGCACCGTGCCGACCGGGGTGGCCGTGTCCCTGACCCAGGACGTCGCCGTCCGGAAGCTGGCCGAGCGCGACCACAACGTCGTCCACTGGTCGGAGTTCGACCGCGGCGGCCACTTCGCCGCCATGGAGGCCCCCGAGTTCCTGGTCGGCGACGTGCGGGCGTTCTTCCGTACACTCCGCGCCGTATGAGCGCCCAGGCGACCGGCACCGCGCTCGGGCGGCGCGCCCGCAACCGCGCGCTGCTCGAGCGCCAGCTCCTCCTGCGCCGGGTGCGGCGGCCCGCCGCCGAGGTGGTCGAGCACCTGGTGGGCCTGCAGGCCCAGGAGCCCCGCGACCCCTATGTCGCGCTCTGGACCCGCCTGGAGGACTTCGACCCGGACGAGCTGGGCGGCCAGGTCGCCGGCCGCCAGATGGTCCGCGGCCCGCTCATGCGGACCACCCTCCACCTGGTCAGCGCCCGCGACTGCCTGACCCTGGCTCCCCTGCTCCGCCCGGTGCTGGAACGCAACTACTGGACCGGCAGCCCGTTCGGCCGCAAGGTCAAGGGCGCCGACCTCGACGCCGTGCTCGCCGCCGGCCGGGCCCTGCTCGACGAGCGGCCCCGGACCAACGCCCAGCTCCGCGCCTTGATGGCCGAGCGCTGGCCGGACTACGACGCCACCTCGCTGGCCTACGCCGTCCACCACCTGGTCCCGGTGGTCCAGGTCCCGCCCCGCGGCGTCTGGGGCCAGAAGGGCCTGCCCACCTGGGCCACCACCGAGCACTGGCTCGGCCGCCCGCTCGACCCCGCCCCCTCGATCGACCAGGTCGTCCTGCGCTACCTGGCCGCCTTCGGCCCGGCCGGCACCATGGACGTCCAGACCTGGTCCGGCCTGACCCGCCTCCGCGAGGTCACCGACCGCCTCCGCCCCCAGCTGCAGGTCTTCCGCAGCGAGGCCGGCCGGGAGCTGTTCGACCTCCCCGACGCCCCCCGCCCCGACCCCGACACCCCGGCCCCGGTCCGCTTCCTCCCCCAGTACGACAACGTGCTCCTCTCCCACGCCGACCGTTCCCACATCGCCGCCGCCACCGCCGCCTCCTGGCCCAGCGACGACCTCCACTGGTCGTCCCTCCTGGTCGACGGCTCCGTCGCCGGCGTCTGGCGCCTGGCCCGCGACGGCAAGGCCGCCACCCTGACGGTGAGGCTCTTCGGCACCCAGAACAGCCAGACCCAGGCCGAGGTGGCCGAGGAGGGCGACCGCCTGCTCGGGTTCCTGGCCCCCGACGCCGAGCCGCGCGAGGTGCGGCTGGGAGCGGCCGGCTAGCCCTCGATGTTCGACATCACGTGCTTGACGCGCGTGTAGTCCTCGAACCCGTAGAGGCTCAGGTCCTTGCCGTAGCCGGAGTGCTTGAAGCCGCCGTGGGGCATCTCGGCGACCAGGGGGATGTGGGTGTTGATCCAGACGCAGCCGAAGTCGAGGGCGCGGGCCATGCGCATGGCGCGGCCGTGGTCGCGGGTCCAGACGCTGGAGGCGAGGCCGTACTCGACGCCGTTGGCCCAGGCGAGGGCCTTCTCCTCGTCGTCGAAGCGCTGGACGGTGATGACCGGGCCGAAGATCTCCTGCTGGATCATCTCGTCGTCCTGCTCGAGGCCGTGGACGACGGTGGGCTCGTAGAAGTAGCCGCCGCGGTCGAGCTTGTGGCCGCCGGTGGCGACCTCGGCGTGGCCGGGGGCGCGCTCCAGGAAGCCCTCGACCTTGGCCAGCTGGTTGGCGTTGTTGAGGGGACCGTAGGCGGCGTCTTCGTCCTCGGGCGGGCCGGTGGTGGTGCCCTTGGCCTGCTCGACCAGGGCGGACAGGAAGTCGTCGTGGACCTGGCCCCCGGCCAGGACCCGGGTGGCGGCGGTGCAGTCCTGGCCGGCGTTGAAGTAGCCGGTGGCGGCGATCATCTCGGCCGCGGCGGCCACGTCGGCGTCGTCGAACACGATCACCGGGGCCTTGCCGCCCAGCTCCAGGTGGACCCGCTTGAGGTCGTCGGCGGCCGCTTTGGCGACCTCGCGGCCGGCGCGGATGCTGCCGGTGATCGAGACCATGGCCGGGGTCTTGTGGGACACCAGGGCGGCGCCGGTGCCGCGGTCGCCGGCGACCACGTTCATCACGCCGGCGGGCAGGAACTCGCTCATCAGCTCGGCCATCCAGACGGTGGTCACCGGGGTGGTGTCGCTCGGCTTGAGGACCACCGCGTTGCCGGCCGCGATCGCCGGGGCCCACTTCCAGACGGCCATCATGAACGGGTAGTTCCAGGGGGTGACCTGGGCGCAGACCCCGACCGGCTCGCGCCGGATCAT
>DASUPQ010000830.1 GCA_036280995.1 Actinomycetota bacterium
GTCCACCCCCTGGCCCTGCGCACCGCCCTGGCCGGGATCCCGGGCCTGGTCCAGTACAAGGTGGTCCACGACGACGACGGCCTGCACGTCCGGGCCGCCCTGCGCCCCGACGCCGTCCCCGCCGACGTCGTCCACCTGGTCACGACCCGCCTGGCCGGCCGCCTGGCCGCCCAGGGCGCGGCCCGCCCGCGGGTCGAGGTGGAGCTGCGCGACAGCCTCCAGGACGAGCGCGACACCGCCGGCAAGTTCAAGCTGATCGAGTCGCGCCTGCGCCGCCCGGCCGCCCCCGTTCGCTAGCGGCTCGCTAGAGGAACGACAGCTGGTCGCCGGTGGCCGCGGGCTGGGGGCGACGGCGGGCGGTGGCCCGGGCGTGGTCGAGCAGGGCGGCCTCGAGGTCGGCAAGGAACGGCGACGGCTCGGCCTCGCGGACCGAGCCGCGCCAGGCCCGCTTCCGGGCGTGGCTGAGGAACAGGTGGGAGCGGGCCCGGGTCATGCCGACGAAGAACAGCCGGCGCTCCTCGGCCGCCTCCTCCGGCGACCGCCGGGGGCCGAAGCGCAGGGGCAGCAGGCCGTCCTCGCAGCCGACCAGGAACACCACCGGGAACTCCAGGCCCTTGGCGGCATGCAGGGTGAGCAGCGACACCCGGTCCGCCCTGGGGTCCCAGGTGTCGACCTCGTCGCCGAGGGCCAGCTCGGCCAGGAACCGGTCCAGGTCGTCGCCGCAGCGCGCGGCCAGGGGGGCGAGCAGGTCGAGCGCCTCGGCCGCGCCGGCCATGTCGTCGGTGGCGGCCGCTGCGGCGGCGGCCAGGCGTTCCTGGAGGGAGCGGTCGCCGGCCGGCGGGCCGGGCACGACGGCCGGGTCGCGGAGGGCGCGGACCAGGGCGCGGACGGCCGGGCGGTCGCCCAGCCGGTCGTGGGAGCGCTTCTGGAACGGCATGCCGGCCCGGTCGAGCGCCTCGGCCAGCGGCCCCGACTGGGCGTCGGTGCGGTAGAGCACGGCCACGTCGGCGAACGACAGCCCGTGCTCGGCCCCGCCGTCGGCCCGGCCCGAGTCCAGGGACAGGAACGACGCCCCGCCCAGCAGCCGGTCGACCGTCTGGACGACGAACTCGGCCTCGGCCAGGTCGCTGGCCGCCTGGTGGACGGTGATCCGGGCCGGGGCGTCCTGGCCGGCCATGGCGGCCAGCTCGCGGCCCGCGACCAGGGTCGAGGGGGCGATCGCCTGCAGCGCCCCGGCGACGATGGCCGGGCTGGACCGGTAGTTGCGGGTCAGCCGGACGACGGTGGCGGCCGGGAAGTCCTCGGTGAAGCGGAGGAAGAAGCCGACGTCGGCGCCCCGGAAGCCGTAGATCGCCTGGTCGGGGTCGCCGATCACGCACAGGTTGGCGTCCGGGGTGGTCAGCAGGCGCAGCAGCCGGTACTGGAGCTCGTCCACGTCCTGGTATTCGTCGACGGCCACGAACCCGAACCGCTCCCGGTAGCGGGCGGCCATCGCCGGGTCGCCGGCCAGCAGCATCACGGGGAGCGCCAGGAGGTCGTCCAGGTCGACGAGGTCGCGCTTGCGCATGGCGGCCTCGTAGCGGGCCAGCGGACCGGCGACCTCGGACGCCTCGGCGTCCAGGTCGGGCCAGCGGGCGGCCCGGGCCCGCTTGCGCCGCACCAGCTCGGGCAGCAGCCGCCGGGCCTCCCGTTCGGGGCAGCCGAGCAGCTCCCCGAGCAGCTCCAGCCGCTCGGCCTCGTCGGCGATCCGGAACCCGGGCCCGAGGCCGACCGCCTCGTGCTGCTCGCGCAGGATCCGCAGCCCCAGCCCGTGGAAGGTCGTCACCAGCATCCGCCGGGCGTCGCCGGGCACCAACTGGTCCAGCCGCTCCTGGAGCTCGGCGCAGGCCCGCCGGGTGAAGGTGACGGCCAGGCACCGCTCGGCCGCCAGCCCCCGCCCGGCCACCAGGTAGGCCAGCCGGTGGGTGAGCGTCCGCGTCTTGCCCGTCCCCGGCCCCGCCACCACCAGCAACGGCCCCGGCTCCGCCCCCGCCGCCACCCGCTGCTCGGGGTCGAGCCCCTCGAGCA
>DASUPQ010000831.1 GCA_036280995.1 Actinomycetota bacterium
GGGCGATGGCGCGCACCTCGCCCCCGTAGAACTGGAGGGTGATCGCCGGGGTCGGGGACGGCACGGCACCGGCCGGCGACGACAGCAGCCCGCCGAGCAGCAGGATGGCGAGGACGACGGGCAGGACGCGGGCGGCGGTACGCATTGATGGCCCCACTCCAGACGCAGGCGAGACAGACCGGCCCCAGGCGCGGCAAGGCTAAGCGCCGCCTGGACGTCGGAGGATGCGCAATATGACGTAGTTCTGGCTTATTCTCCGGTCCTGCCGGGCCGGGGTCAGGCGTCGAGCGTGGCCTTGACCGTGATCTCGAGGTTGCCGCGGATGGCGTTGGAGATCGGGCAGCCCTTCTCGGCTTCCTCGGCGGCCTGCTGGAAGCCGTCCTGGTCGTACCCGGGGACGGTGCCGTTGACCTCCAGGGCCGAGCGGGTGACGACGACGCCGCCACCCTCCTTGGGGTCGAGGGAGACGGTGGAGGTGACGTGCAGGCGCTCTGGCGGGTTGCCGGCCTGGGCGAGGAAGTGCGAGAACGCCATCGCGTAGCAGGTGGCGTGGGCGGCCGCGAGCAGCTCCTCGGGGCTGGTCTTGCCGTCGGGGCTCTCGGTCCGGGCCGCCCAGGTCACCGGGTAGCGCCCGATGCCGCTGGAGGCGAACTCGGTGTCGCCCTTGCCGCCGATCAGCGGCCCCTCCCAGAGCGTGTGCGCCTGGCGGTCAGCCATGGCCATGTCGACATCCCTCCCGATCGATCCGTCGTCCAGTCCACGAAACGCTAGGACGCCGGGGGCCGGCCTGTCGACCCGGGACCAAGCAGGCCCCGCACGGCCAGCCCGCCGAGGGAGTTGACCACGGCGACCAGCCCCAGGAAGCCGAACACGGCGGCCAGCCCCGACCGGTCGGCCACCACCCCGCCGGCCACCCCGGCCAGGGCGCCGATCCCGAACGACAGCGAGAAGTAGGTGCCGTAGGCGGCCCCGCGCCGCCCGGCCCGGGTCGAGCGGGCCACCAGCTGGTTGGTGATCGGCTGGCCGAGGAAGATGAGCAGGCTGAACAGCCCGGCCAGGGCCACGCCGAGCGGGGTCGCGCCGGCCGCCCTGACCGACAGCCCGGCCAGCACGGCGGCCCCGTACAGGCCGGCGTAGCGGAGCGCCAGGCGGCGCGGGTCGGTCTCGGCCAGCCGGCCGCCGATCAGCTGGCCGGGGACGCCCAGCAGCAGCACCGCCGCCGCCAGCACGCCGCCCTTGGCCGCGGCCGCCTGCCCGACCCCGCCCACCTCGGCCAGGAACGCCGGCAGGAAGGTGACGAACCCCTGGAACACGAACCCTTCGGCCGCGGCCAGGAACATCACCACGGCCAGCGCCCCCCGGCCCACCGCCCCGGACGCCGCCTGCTCCTGTGGCGGCAGCCGCCGGTCGAGCGGCACGTCCCGGACGAGCACGACCAGCAGGACCAGGGCGGCCACGGCGGCCAGCCCGTAGCTCGCCCGCCAGGTCCAGGCGGCGGCCACCGCCCCGGCGACCAGCGGCGCCAGGGCGGTGCCGCCGTTGCCGAAGCCGCCGTGGACGCCGAGCTCGCGGCCGCCTCCGGGGGCGTTCAGGGTGACCTCGGCCAGCCCGGAGGGGTGGTAGAGGGCCCCGGCCGCACCCAGCAGGGCGAGCGCAGCGGCCAGCCACCAGATCCCGGGGGCGACCGCGGCCAGCCCGCAGCAGACGGCCGACAGGCCCGCGAACATCCGCAGCAGCACCGGCGCCCCGAACCGGTCGGCCAGCAGCCCCCCGGGCAGGGCCCCGAGCCCGTACAGCATGCTGCTCACCGTGGCCACCGTGCCCAGCGTGGTGAACGAGGCCCCGAACTCGGCCCGCAGGGTCACCAGCACCGCCGGCAGCACCAGCACGAACCCGTGGCTGGCCCCGTGGGCGGCGTAGATCGTGCCCAGCCGCACCCGCCGGCCCTCGCCCGCCACCCTCCGCCCCATGGCCCGAGCATGCCAGACTCGCCCGGTCGTGGCCGCCCGGGCGCGGGTTCAGAAGAGGGCTGGGTGGACCGTGCCCGGCCTCCCCGCCCCAGGCCGGTCCGCCTCCCGGGCGGCGGACTCGTGGGCCAGGAGCCAGGCCTTGCGATGGACGCCCCAGCCGTAGCCGCCCAGGCGGCCGTCGGCCCGGAGCACGCGGTGGCAGGGGACGATCACGGCCACGTGGTTGCTGGCGCAGGCGGCGCCGGCGGCCTGGGCGCCAAGCGGGTCGGTGGCCGGGTCGGCCAGGTCGGCCATGGCCCCGAGCTCCCGGTAGCTGACCGTCTGGCCGGCCGGCACCGACCGCAGGGCCCGCCAGGCGGCCTGCTGGGCCGGGTCGCCCGGCTGTTCCACCGCGAGCTCGTCCAGGGCCCCGACCTCGCCGGCCAGGTAGGCCAGCATCCGGGTGGCCACGGCGCCGGGGTCGGCCGCCGGCCGGGTCCCGGCCGCCCGCCGCCGCGGGTCGAGGCGGCGCTGCAGGGTCTCGGGCCGGCCGGTGAACCCGGCCGCGCAGACGCCGCCGTCGTCGACCAGCAGCGTGAACGGCCCCACCGGCGTGGCCACGGTCGTGAAATGCAGGTGCATGGTCGTCCCTCCGTACGCGATCCTCTCCGGTGGAACACGGCCGGCCGCCGGAACGTTGCAGGAACCTGTGGGCCGGCGCCTGACGGCATGACCCGCCCCACCGGGAGGGTACCGACCGACCGTCACAGGGACCCGCTAGGGTGGTCCGACCGATGACCTCCTGGCGGTGACACCGTCATCACGGTGCACCGCTGTTCCTGCACGAGATCGACGAAGGGTATTGGCACGTGGCTTCGACCGAGGCACCAGCGAGGGCCGGACGGCGCGAGTGGATCGGGCTGGCCGTGCTCGCGCTGGCCTGCCTGCTCTACGTGATGGACCTGACCGTGCTGCACCTGGCCATACCGGCCATCAGCGCCGACCTGGAGCCGACCAGCGCCCAGCTGCTGTGGATCATCGACATCTACGGGTTCTTCGTGGCCGGGTCCCTGATCACCATGGGCACCCTTGGCGACCGCATCGGCCGCCGCCGGCTCCTCATGATCGGGGCCACCGCATTCGGGCTGACTTCGGTGCTGGCGGCGGTCTCCCCCACCGCGGAGTGGCTGATCGTCAGCCGCGCCCTGCTGGGGATCGCCGGCGCGACCCTGGCCCCCTCCACCCTGTCGCTGATCTTCCACATGTTCCAGGACCCCAGGGAGCGCTCGATCGCGATCGGGTTCTGGATCGGCGCCTTCTCGGCCGGCAGCGCCATCGGGCCGGTGCTGGGCGGGGCCATGCTCGAGGTCTTCTGGTGGGGGTCGGTGTTCCTGCTCGCCCTGCCCGTGATGGCCGCCCTGCTGCTCCTCGGGCCGCGGGTCCTGCCCGAGTACCGCGACCCCGACGCCGGCCGGCTCGACCTGGTCAGCGCGGCCATGTCGATGCTGGCCGTCCTGGCCGTGATCTACGGGCTCAAGGAGATCGCCCAGGACGGCCTCGACGGCGTCTCGGTCGCGGCCATCGCCCTCGGGCTGGTGGTCGGGGTCCTGTTCGTGCTCCGCCAGCAGCGGCTGATCGACCCGATGATCGACGTCGGCCTGTTCCGGCTGGGCAGCTTCAACGCCGCCCTGGCCACCAACTTCCTGGCCATCTTCGTGGCCGTGGGCTACTTCCTGTTCGTCGCCCAGTACCTGCAGCTGGTGGTCGGGCTGTCGCCGCTGCAGGCGGGGCTGTGGTCGCTGCCGTCGGCGGTCGGGTTCATCGTCGGCAGCCAGGTCGCCCCCCGGGTCCTGGGCGACGTCCGGCCGGCCTACGTGATCTCGGGCGGCCTCGCCCTGGCCTCGGTCGGCCTTGGCGTGCTCACCCAGGTCGGGGTCTCCGGCGGCCTGGTCCCCCTGGTGATCGGGTCGGTGATCATCTCGGTCGGGCTGGCGCCGGTGTTCGGGCTGACCACCGAGCTGATCGTCGGCTCGGCCCCGCCCGAGCAGGCGGGCGCGGCCTCGGGGATCTCCGAGACCGGGGCCGAGCTCGGCGGGGCCCTGGGCATCGCCATCATGGGCTCGGTGGGCGTGGCCATCTACCGCGCCGAACTGGCCGACCGGCTCCCGGCGGCGGTCCCGCCCGAGGCGGCCGAGGCGGCCCGTGACACCCTCGGCAGCGCCGCCGAGGTCGCCGCCCAGCTTCCCGCCGAGCTGGGCGCGGCCGTGCTGGCTGTCGCCCGCGAGGCCTTCGTGGCCGGGATGCAGCTCAGCTCGGCCATCGCCGCCGGCATCGGCGTCGTCCTGGCCGTCCTCGCCCTGGTCATGCTGCGCAACCAGGAGCCGCCCAGGCCAGAGGAGGACGAGGAGGACGAGGAGGCGGAGGTGGCCACGGTGGGCGCGGCCGCCGGCGGCGGCTGCGGGGTCGCCGACGCCTCCTGAGGGCGTCAGCTGGACATGAACCGCCGGCTGAGCCGGATGAACACGGCCGCGATCCCGACCGGGACGAGCACGATGCCCGCGAGGTACATGAGGTTGATGACCAGCGTCATCGGTGCCTCCCACACGTCGATCCGGCCCTAGTGTAACGCCCGCCCAGGATCCGGCGGAGGCGGACGCGACCGGCTCAGCGGTCGTGCAGCCGGCCATCAGATGCGCGTCCATCCAGCCGCCGCCGACGAAGCCCCGCCGCGGCATGGTGCCCTCGATGACGAACCCGACCACCCGCCCCTCGGCCTCCGCCACCGGCTGGTAGATCGCGGCTGCCGGGGTGAGCCGCTCCCAGGTCTGCTGGAGCGGGGTGAGCCGCTCCCAGGTCTGCTGGAGCGGGGCGAGAGGAGCCCAGCGCGCCGCCCCGACCGAGGCAGGCGTAGCCTCCACGGCGGCAGCCCCCCACATCCTGAGGAGGACAACGCGTGCGGATCGGCATCGGCCTTCCGAACCCAGTGCTGAACGTTCCTGGGTCCCTGCTGGTCGACTGGGCGGGACGGGCCGAGGAGCGAGGCTTCTCCTCCCTGGCCACCATCGACCGGATCGCCTACCCCAGCTACGACTCGCTCACCGCCCTGACCGCGGCGGCGGCCGTCACCGACCGCATCGGCCTGGTCACCAACATCCTGCTCGGGCCCGCCTACAGCCCGGTGCCGCTGGCCAAGGTGACGGCCAGCATCGACCAGGTGTCGGGGGGCCGCCTCACCCTCGGCCTCGGCGTCGGCAGCCGCGCGGACGACTACCAGCTCGCCGGCCGCTCCTTCGACGACCGCGGCCGGCGGTTCGACGCCGACCTGGAGCTGCTGCACACGGCCTGGGCGGGCGAGCCGCCCGACGGCAGCTCGTTCCCGGTCGGCCCACCGACCACCAGGGGGCGCATCCCGCTGCTCATCGGCGGGCAGCCGGCGCTGGCGGCGCCGCGCGCCGCCCGCTGGGACGCCGGCTTCACTCTCGGCGGGGCCCCGCCGGAGATGGCCGGCGGCGCCATCCAGGAGTTCACCAAGCGCTTCGAGGAGGCCGGCGGGACCGGGCGGCCCCGGATCGTCGCCCTGTCCTACTTCTCCCTCGGCGAGGAGCACACCGAGGAGTCGCTGCACAACCTACGCACCTACTACGGCTTCCTCGGCGACTGGGCCGAGGGGCTGGCCTCGGGCGCCCCCCGCACCCCGCAGGCCGTCCGGGACCGGGTCGCCGCCTTCAAGGAGCTCGGGGTGGACGAGCTCGTCTTCGATCCCACCGTGGCCAGTCTCGACCAGGTGGACCGCCTGGCCGACGCGGTCCGGTAGCCCGCGTCACGCCTTCGAGGGCCTGCCAGCCCAGGTAGATGTCGCTGGCGGCCTGCATCATCCGCTGCCCACCCCGACCACCTTGCGGGCCATGTCGACGGGCTCGAACCGCTCCAGCAGGTGGCGGTGGTCGTCGCGGAGCGTGGCCCGGTAGGCGCGGAACTGCTCCCGGAGCAGGCGCTCCATCCGGTCCGGAGGGATGCCGTAGGTGGCCTCCAGGTCCCGCGCGGGAACGACCGGTGCCGATCGACGGTAGCAGGGCGTCGGTCAGGTCAGGCGTCGGCGCTCAGAACAGCGCCGGTGGCGGCACGGCGTCGCGATCCCACCAGTCCGGCTCCGGCTCGACCTCCGGGTGGAGGTGGAGCAGGTGCGCGCGAAGCTCCTCGGGATTCGGCGCGAGGTGCGCACAGTACGGGCACGGCTCGCCTTCTGGCACCGCGGTCTCCTCTCGGACGTGCTCATCGACTGAGCCCTTGCTGGCCTCTTACCCCGGAAAGCCCTGCTCTATCCCCGTAACGCTGCCGGGACCGCCACCGCCAACGGCCACCGGTTCTGCGGCTACGACCGCGCCACCACCGGGAACAGCGACAAGGTCCCGGGGCCGCGGGACGGCAAGACGACCGTGACCGACCTGCACCGCCTGCTCCAGGCGGCCCCAGATCGAGCCGCCGAAAACCTGCTCGGCGCCTCCTTCGATGAAAGGCCATGACGCGGGAAACCGCACCGGCGGGTGCGTCAGGCGGGCAGCAGCTCGGCGAGCGCGGCCGGCTGGGCCATGTAGGCCGGCGGCTCGACGCCCAGGGCCCGCAGGACGGCCGGCGCGACCTCGAGCACGGAGACCTCGAACGGAACTGCTCGACCAACTTGTCCTCGACGACCAGGTTGAACTGGGGCAGCATGGCCGGTCGGCGCTGCCAGGTGTCCTCGTCGGGCAGGCCCATGGCCTCGAAGAAGCGGGTCGGCTGGGTGAGGTAGAGCTGGGTCTCCAGGCCCTCGGCCATGGTCGCCCGCTGCCCCATGGTCGACGCGATCCACAGCTGCGAACCGGGGTTGGCCTCGACCTGGCGCGCGACGCGCTCGACCAAGTCCGCGGCCTGGCCGGTGGCCCACATGACCTCGTCGTGGAACGTCTCGACCCAGTCCTGGCCCAGCCCGAGCTGCTCGTAGTCGTCCGGGCGGTGGGCCGCCCAGTGGCGGTGCATGGCGGATGCGACATGGTTGGTGAAGAACGTGCTGAACCGCGGGCGGGACCGCCGCAGCTGGCGGGCGAAGATGGAAGGCGACCAGCTCCGGCGGGTGCGCCACCGGCTCGGACGCGAACGCGTCGGGCAGGGAGAACGCGTAGGAGCCGAGGTCGTCCGGGGCCGGGTAGGTGTGGAGCGAGGCGCACACCCCCACGCTGACGCCGGCGTCCCGCAGCAGCGACCAGATCGGGGGGAACCGCTCGAACCCGGGCAGGCGGCCGCGTCGCCATGCCCGCACGACCGGCCCGGTCCCGGCCGGCCGCCTGCCCGCCCCTGGGCCGAGCAGCCCGAGCAGCAGCACGGCCGCACCCACCCCCCAACCGTCGCCGAACCAGGCGCATGGGGTCTCCACCTCGGCCGCCCCGGTTGCCGCGACAATAGCCGCTCACGACGAAAGGAGACAGCCTTGGACCAGCGGCTGAGCCTCATCACCCTCGGCGTCGGCGACGTCTCCCGGGCGCAGGCCTTCTACGAGGCGCTCGGCTGGCACCTGGACGGGGGCGTCGACGACGACACCGACCACGTCGCCTTCTTCCAGGCCCCCGGCCTGATCGTCGCCCTGTGGGACCGGGGCAAGCTCGCCGCCGACAGCGGCGTCACCGACACCGGCGGCTGGGGCGGCGTCACGCTCGCCTACAACGTCCGCTCCCCCCAGGAGGCCGACGCCGTCCTCGCCGAAGCCCAGGCCGCCGGCGCCACCATCGCCCGCCCCGGCGCCAGCACGTTCTGGGGCGGCTACTCCGGCGTCTTCATCGACCCCGACGGCCACCCCTGGGAGGTCGCCCACAACCCCGCCTGGACCGTCCATGACGACGGCCGGACAACGCTCGAATGAGGGCCACGGCCAGGCCCGCGACCCGATCCCCCTGTTCGGCCTGCTTCCAGGCTCGCTACCGTCAGGGGAGGTCGACCGCCTCCTCGGGGACGTGGCCGCGGCGGAGGACGCCTCCCAGCAGGCCGGCCGCCGGGGTGTGGGCCCGCACGGCCGCGCCGTCGGCCTCGACCTCGACCCCGGCGCCCTGGCCATCGCCCGCCAGGCGGCGGAGCGGTCAGATCACGTCCCGCCTCGTCAGGAGGGTGAAGGCCAGCCAGCCCGGGAGCACCGGCAGCCAGAACGTGGCCACCCGGTAGATCAGCACGGCCGGGACGGCCAGCTCGTTGGGGACACCCGTGGCCGTCAGGCCGGCGATCAGGGCGGCCTCGACGGCGCCGACCCCGCCCGGCGTCGGGGCGGCGGAGGCCACGGCGGTGCCGGCGAGGTAGACCGCCCCGGCGACGGCGACGCTGACCGGATAGCCGAAGGCCCGGACCGACGCGAACAGCGCGACGATGTAGGCCAGGTCCATGAGGAGCGCGCCGACGAACGACAGCGACAGCCGGGCCGGGTCTCGCAGGGCCTCGCGCAGCTCGAGAACCGCCTTCTCCACCTGCGGGACGACCACGCCGCGGATCAGCCGCCGGGCCGGCCGGATCACCACCGCCAGGCCGATGATCGCGGCCGCGATGACGAGGACCAGCAGGATGGTGGTGCTCGACGGCAGGTCCACGACGTTCGCCTTGGAGCCGGCCCACACGAGGAACACGGCGGTCAGGGAGATGTGCATCGCCCCTGCGGCGAGCATGGAGACCCCCACCCCGCCGATCGTGGTCGCGGAATCGAGCCCCTGCTTCTGGAGGTAGCGGATGTTGACCGCCATGCCGCCGACCTTCACCGGGGTGATGCGGTTGATGAAGGATCCCCCGAGCTGCTCGGCCGTGGTGAGCCCGAGCGACAGGCGCTGGACGAACCCACCCATCAGGTTCAGCGCGGCGCCGAGATAGGTCAGGGCGGAGGCCACGAGGGCCAGGACCGCCCAGCTCCAGTCCATCCGGGCGAGGACGGCCGGCAGGTCCTTGATCTCGGTGACCTGGTGGATGAGGAGGTAGGCCGCCACGGCGGTGGCCACCAGGGTCAGGACATGCCGGGGCTGCACCCGCTCCAGGTGCTGGAGCTGGACCTTCTCGACACCCACGGCGTCGGCCGCGGTCTGCTGCAGCTGCTTGTCCAGCCCCTTGTGCGCCTTCATGGCCTTCCGGGTCGCGGTCGAGAGGGCGTCCGGCTGCAGGCGGGGCAGCGCCGCCTGGATCTGCTCGGGCCGCAGCTCCGCGACCGCGGCGTCGACGGTCCGCTTGGGGCCGACCGCCACCGCCATCGAGCACAGCAGCTCGGCCACGTCACCGGCGAGCTGCTGCGGCAGCGCCGCCACGGTGCCGAACCCGAAGTCGATCAGCCAGGGCTGGCCACGGTCGTCGAGGAAGAGGTTGGCCAAGCGCAGGTCGCGGTGGGCGATCCCGGCCCGGTGCAGCTCGGCGACCAGGCGCCAGATCCCCCGGAGGATCTCGTCGTCGAGCCGCTCGACCGGCACGCCGTCCAGCGAGCTCCCCTCGATGCGGACGAACGCCAAGGCCAGCCGGTCCGCGTCGACCTCGGAGACACCGAGCAGCCGGGGGGTGCGGATGCCGTCGTCGGCCGCCAGCGCCGACACCAGCGCCTCGTGCTCGATCGACTGCTTCAGGGAGGACGCGATCGCCTCGTCGCCCAGACCGCGGAAGCGCAACCAGCGGTAGAAACGGAACAGCAGGTCGCTGCTACGCTCCTCGCGGCCCAGGACCTTGACGAAGACGCCGTCTCCGCCGGCCATGGTCCCGAAGAACGGCCGCGATCCCCGGGCGTCGACCGCGGCCGGGTGGACCTTTGTGACGTCGATGCTGGTGCGGCGCAGGGCCGCCGCCACCTGATCCGGCTCCAGTGGCCGCATGGGACGTCCCAACGCCAGCAGCACCGACGAGGCGGCGATGAACCCGCAGGCGATCGCGGCCACCAGGTCCCGTGGCAGGTCGCTGCCGGCCAGGATCACGTGCAGCGTGGTGAGGGCGATGGTCCAGACCACCAACCGCCGGTAGGGAACCGTCATCAACGGCCGGGCGACCATGTAGATCGCCACCGCCACGGCCACGTTCCCCGAGCCAAGCCTGAGGGAGATGTCGGTCACCCACGCCGCCGGCGGGATGGCCGCCGGGCTGGGCGCCGGCGCCTCGCTGATGAGCCGGTCCACCCCGGCCAGCAGGACCAAGGCGACCACGCTGGCCAGGAGCAGCCGGCCCAGCAGCTTCCACTGGCGACGCCAGGCCAGCCAGGCCACCAGCCCCAGGGCGGCCAGCAGCGAGAGCACCCGGATGGTGCCGAAGACGATCACGGCCAGCCCCTCCGGCAGGCCACGGACGACCCGGACCAGGTCGGTCTCGAAACCCAGCAGGGCGTCCGAGAAGACGGTCGCCAGGACCAGCCCGAGCAGCAGCAGGATCAGGCCACCGACCAGCCGCAGCAGGTCGCGCGAGCTCCGCGCGAACTCGTACTGCCGGCCGCCGTCGACCCGGCGGTCAGGGGCCGCCCCCGGGCTCGTCCCGGCGTCAGAGGTCGCCTCGGTGGCCATCGTCCGGTCCGCTCCAGGCTGGTGGGTTGCTGGCAGGTCCTGACCAGCCTAGTCGGACGGCAACCCCGGATGGGCCTCCCCGAGCATCCCGGGGCGGCGGTTCCGGCAGCAACTGCGTTCCGACGATCCGCTCGCGCATCGGCATGGTCCGACGGCTGGGTCGGCGGGACGTTGTTGTGGGGATGTCGTGCTTTGATGGCCAGCATGGACACCGAGCACAACCAACCACGGGTCGCGCTGGTGGCGGGAGCGACGCGGGGAGCCGGACGCGCCATCGCGGTCGAGCTGGCCCGGGCCGGGCTGCATGTGTACGCCACCGGGCGCAGCAGCCGCGCCACGGGGAGGTCGGAGATCGGGCGGCCGGAGACGATCGAGGACACCGGCGACCTGATGGCCGCCGCCGGCGGGCATGGTACGGCCCTGGTGGTCGACCACGAGGACCCCGCGGCCGTGGCCGCCCTGGTCGCCCGGATCGAGTCCGACCACGGCCGCCTGGACGTCCTGGTCAACGACATCTTCGGCGGCGACCGCTACGCGCAGTGGCACACGCCGATGTGGGAGCACGACCTCGCCGGTGGCCTGCGGATGCTGCGGATGGGCGTGGACACCCACCTCATCACCGCCCACGCCGCCCTGCCGTTGCTGCTGCGCGGCGAGCGCGGGCTGCTGGTCGAGATGACCGACGGCACGGCCGAGGTCAACGCCAACTACCGCGAGGGGGTCGGCTTCTTCTACGACCTGGTCAAGGCGAACGTGAGCCGGATCATCCTCTCGCTCACCCATGAGCTGCGTGACCGGCCGGCGACGGCACTCGGGGTCACGCCCGGCTGGCTGCGCTCGGAGGCCATGCTGGAGGGCTTCGGGGTCACCGAGGAGACCTGGCGAGACGCGCTCGCCAAGGTGCCAGGGTTCGCGATCTCAGAGTCGCCGACCTACGTGGCCCGCGGGGTCGCCGCCCTCGCCCAGGACCCGGAGGCGGCCCAGTTCGCCGGTCAGGTGCTCACCGCCCGCCAGCTGGCCGACCGCTACGGCGTGACCGACGCCGACGGCTCCCGCCCGGACGCCTGGGGCTACATCGCCACCTACGGCATGAGCGAGCAGAGCGGCCGGGACGTCGAGCGGTTCCGCTGACAGGGACGAACCGGCACCAGGGCATGGCGCCCGGTGAGGAGAAAGGTTGTTGTCAGGGTCGTTCAGCCCGGCTGCTCGTCGAGGAAGGCGAGGGTGACCGCCGCCAACAGCGGGGAGACGGCCAGGTTGTAGTGCGTGAGGCCAGGCAGGATGGCCAGCGCGTGACCGCCCTTGGGCCGGCCCTCACCCATCCAGCCGCCGTCGCGGAGGCCGCCGTCGAGCAGTTTGAACATTTCGACGTAGTGGCTGGGCGGTGCCATGTCGGCATCGGCAGCGACGATGAGGGTGGGCACTTGCAGGCCTCGTAGGTTCTCGCTGTAGTCGAAGTCCTTGCTCATCGACGCGCCGATCTTGTCCAGCAGTCGCCCGAAATCTTCAGGCCGCGGCGCGACGCGCTGGTACAGCTGATACATCGGCGTGTCCTTCATGAACGGGATCGCCGCCGCGTTCACCTGGGCTTGCTGGGCGAGCATCTCGGCCGGGATCGCGTCCCGCCGGGCGTGAGCCGAGGCGCAGACCAGCTTGCGAACCTTCTCGGGGTGCTGCACCGCGGTGAACAGCGCCACGCCGCCGCCGAGGGAGTAGCCGACGACATCTGGCTTCTCGAGCCCGAGGTGGTCGATGAGGGCCGCGATGTCGTCTGCCATGAGCCGGATGTCGATCGGTCGATCGATGTCGGCCGTTCGTCCGTGCCCTTGGAGGTCGACTGTGATGACCTGGTGTCGCTCCGC
>DASUPQ010000832.1 GCA_036280995.1 Actinomycetota bacterium
AAGCTCGGCGTGGCCAGGACCCCGAAGCCGCCCTCGGAGCCGCCGGCGGTGTCGTCCTTGCCGAGGTCCAGGGCGCCCAGCGAGTACCAGCGCTAGGTCGAGCCAGCGTCGGTGGTCCGGTAGACGGCCGGCCGGACCAGCGACCCGGTCTCCCGCGTCTTGGCGCTGGCCACCACCCAGCCGGTCCGCTGATCGAGGAAGAAGGCGCCCGCGCCCCCTGGCCAGCCGGCTCTTCAGCGTCCCCACCGGGAGCCGTAGCTGGCGCCCGATCTCCTCCACCGGCAGCTCGACCACGTCGAACAGCACCAGCACCTCACGCTGGCGGAGCGGCAGGCGGCGCAGGGCCGCCACCATGTCGACAACCTCGGCGCTGGCCGCGGGCACCGGCTCGGCCCGCTGGGCCAGCCGCTCGACCACACGGCGCCGGTAGCCGGCCCGCCGCAGCCCGCTGAGGGCGTAGTTCAGCGCCACCCGGCGCACCCAGGCGTCAGGGGCGTGGTAGCCGCGCACCCGGGACCAGTGCAGCGACGCCCGCGCGAACGCCTCCTGGACGACGTCCTCGGCCTCGTGCACGTCGCCCACCACCGGCACCATCTGCCCGACCAGCCGGGCGTAGTTGGCGCGGTAGAAGGCCTCGAAGTCGGCTCCCGCCACGGGTTCCCCTCATCGACCGGGGATGCGCATGCTCCATATGACACCCGTGGCGGGAGCGCCAGGTTCCCTCCGGGTCAGCTCACCCGTCTGAGGGCGGCCACCAGGGGGATGAAGACCCAGCAGGCGAGGCCGAGGCCGATCAGGTTGATGCGGCCGGCCCAGGGGGCGCGGACGCTGAAGGCCGCCAGCAGGAAGCAGACGAAGGCGGCCAGGTACAGGATGAACTCGAGCGCGTCGGGCATGGCGCGACTCCTTCCAGGACGCGGAACCAGAACAAGCACTACCTAACCCCGGCGAAATGCGGACCAACCTCCGCAAAACGACTGAGCTTGGGCGCCTCAGAAGGTGTCGGGGGGGCGGTAGGTGCCGAACTCGGCGCGGAGGGCGTCGCAGACCTCGCCGACGGTGGCCAGGTGGCGGAGGGCCTCGCGCATGGGGGGGAGGAGGTTGTCGCGGCCGCGGGCGGCGTCCCGGAGGTCGGCCAGGGCGGCCTGGACGGCGTCGGCGTCGCGGGTGGCGCGGATCTCGACCAGGGACTTGGCCTGGGCGTCGGCGATCGCCGGGTCGAGCTGCATGGTGGTGACCGGCTCCTCCTCGCCGCCGGCGTAGCGGTTGACGCCGACGACCACCTTGTCCCCGCGCTCGACGGCCCGGAGCTGGTCGTAGGCCGAGCGCTCGATCTCCCCCTTCTGGAAGCCGCGCTCGATCGCGGCCACGGCGCCGCCCAGCTCCTCGACCCTGGCCATGAGCTGGCGGGCCGCCGCCTCGACCTCGTCGGTCAGGCGCTCCACGAAGTACGACCCGGCCAGCGGGTCGACGGTGTCGGTGACCCCGGTCTCGTTGGCCAGCACCTGCTGGGTCCGCAGGGCCAGGCGGGCCGCGGCCTCGCTGGGCAGGGCGAGCGCCTCGTCGTAGGCGTTGGTGTGGAGCGACTGGGTGCCGCCGAGCACGGCCGCCAGGCCCTGCACGGCCACCCGGACGACGTTGTTGAGCGGCTGCTGGGCGGTGAGCTGGACCCCGGCCGTCTGGGTGTGGAAGCGCAGCATCCGCGACCTGGCCTCCTCTGCCCCGAACCGGGTGGCCATGGTGTCGGCCCAGATGCGGCGGGCGGCCCGGAACTTGGCCGCCTCCTCGAACAGGGTCGTGCGGGCCACGAAGAAGAAGGCCAGCCGGGGCGCGAACGCGTCAACGGCCAGCCCGGCGTCGACGGCCGCCTGCACGTAGGCGATGGCGTTGGAGAGGGTGAAGGCGATCTCCTGGACGGCGGTCGCCCCCGCCTCGGCCATGTGGTAGCCGGAGATGGAGATGGTGTTGAAGCGGGGCAGGTGCTCGGCGCACCAGGCGAACAGGTCGGTGGTGATGCGCAGCGACGGCGCCGGCGGGTAGATGTAGGTACCGCGGGCGATGTACTCCTTGAGCACGTCGTTCTGGACCGTGCCGGCCAGTGCGGCCGGGTCGACCCCCTGCTCCTCGCCGACCAGCTCGTAGAGGAGGAGCAGCACGGCCGCCGGGGCGTTGATGGTCATCGACGTCGAGACCTGGTCGAGGGGGATGCCCTCGAACAGCCGGCGCATGTCGGCCAGGGAGTCGATGGCCACCCCGACCTTGCCGACCTCGCCCGCGGCCATGGGGTGGTCGGAGTCGTAGCCCATCTGGGTGGGCAGGTCGAAGGCGACGCTCAGGCCGGTCTGGCCGTGGTCGAGCAGGTAGCGGAAGCGGGCGTTGGTCTCGGCGGCCGACCCGAAGCCGGCGTACTGGCGCATCGTCCAGGGCCGGCCCCGGTACATGGTCGGGTAGATGCCGCGGGTGAACGGGTCGCGCCCCGGCTCGCCGAGGGCGGTCGCCGGGTCGAAGCCGGCGAGGTCGGCGGGCCCGTAGGACACCTGGACGGGGATGCCCGAATCGGTGGATCGCTGGTCGCCGTCCACTGGCGCTTCCCCCATGCCGCTCACGCTCCTGTGCACCCGCCTCGGCGCCTACCCTCCCGCGGGGTGGCCCTCAGCCTACCCGCTGGTGGTGCCGACGGTAACGGACGGGCGTCGGTGGCGATCAAGGGAGTGGGATGCGGACACGACGGCGCAGGATCCTGGTCCGGGCGGGGCTCGGGCTGTTCGCCGTGGCCGTACTCGTGCAGCTGGTGCCCTACGGGCGCGACCACACCAACCCTCCCGTGACCCAGGACGCGCCCTGGCCGGCCGGGCGGGCCCGGGAGCTGGCCACGGCGGCCTGCTACGACTGCCACAGCAACCAGACCCGCTGGCCGCCGGAGAGCTTCGTCGCGCCGTTCTCGTGGCTGCTGGCCCGCGACGTCGAGCAGGGCCGGGCGGCGCTCAACTTCTCCACCTGGGACGAGGACGACGGCGAGGCCGACGACGCCGCCGACGCGGTCGCCGACGCCGAGATGCCGCCCCGCCGCTACGTGCTCGCCCATCCCGACGCGGCCCTGAGCGAGGCCGAGCGCCAGGTTCTGATCGGGGCCCTGGAGGCGATGGACCGTTCCCGCGGCGGCGGCGACCGCCGCGGCCCGGGCGGGGGCGGCGGCGGGGAGGACCGCAGCGGGCCCGGCGGCGGTTAGCCGCGGGGGCGGAAGCCGACCAGGAAGGACTGGAGCTCGTCCCGGGAGCCGGCCCAGCGGCTGGCCGGCGCCTGGAACAGGATGGCGTGGCGGCGGCCGGCGGCGACGAAGGTGATGTCGTAGCCGCGCATCAGCCGGCCCTCGTCGAGGAAGGTGAACTCCCACTCGGCCGCCGGCACGCTCCGGAAGGTCGTCGCGGCCAGGCGCAGCCGGCGGTAGTCGTCGCCGGGATGCCTGGCGATGAACGACCGCTCCAGGCTCCGCTGGGCGGACAGGGGCGGCAGGCCGTCGCTGGTCGGCTGGACCCGGAAGAAGCGCTCCCCGCCCGGCTCGGTGAAGTCGATGAACGGTCCCCGGTCGCTCGGCGTCCAGGTGGGCGGGAACGACAGCCGGTAGGTGCCGTCCGGGTCCTGAAAGCTGCGCCAGGCCGCGGGCACGGCCGGCCGCCTGGTCGTGGCCGGCGGGCGCCGCTCGTCCGTGTCCCGGGTGAGGCCCTGCCAGATGACGGCACCGAACAGGACCACGGCCACGGCGACGAGGACCATCGGGACCCGGGCCCGGCGGCGGCGGGCGCCGGCGAGCACCGGCTCCCCCGGCATCGGCACGGGCGGCACCGGCGGTAGCCGCCGCCCCCGGCGCCGGCCCCGCGGGGCCCGGTCCCCCGGAGCCCGTCCTCCCGGGGCGCCGTCGCCCTCGCGCCGCCGGACCTGGCTGGGTACCGGCGGCGTGTCGCCTGCGGCGACGCGTCCGCGTTCGGCGCCGCCCGCGGGGGCCCCGGGGGCGGCCGTGGTCCCGGGGCGCACGTCGCCGGCGGGTCCGGCGCCGGGGGAGCCCGGGCCGCTGGTCACGCTCGGGCCGCCCCGGCCGGAGACCACGACGGTGGCTCCCGCCCAGGGGCCGGCGGGGCCGGGCGGGTCCCCCAGGGCCGGGTCGGCCGCGCGATCCCGGCCCGCGGCGACCCGGCGGAGCAGGGGCCGGAGCTGGGCCGGGGTCGCCCGGCCCGCCGGCTCCTTGACCAGCAGGCGGGCCAGGACCGGGGTCAGGGGGCCGAGGCGTTCGGGCTGGTGCGGCTGGCCGTTGACGATCGCGCTGAGGGTCTGGAACTCTCCCCCGCCGAAGGGGGGTTGGCCCTCGACCGCGAACCAGAGGGTGGCGCCCAGCGCCCACAGGTCGGTGGCCGGGCTGACCGCCTGCGCCTCGACCTGCTCGGGCGCCATGTAGGCGGGCGAGCCGACCACCAGCCCGGTCGCGGTCAGCCGGGGGTCGCCCTGGACCGAGGCGATGCCGAAGTCGGCCAGCTTGGTGGTGCCGTCCTCGCGGACCATCACGTTCCTCGGCTTGAGGTCGCGGTGGACGATCCCGGCCTTGTGGGCGGCCTCGAGCGCGTCCAGCAGGCTCAGCCCGAGCCGGGCGGCCCGCTGGGGAGGGAGCGGCCCCCGGGTGCGGACCAGCTCCTCAAGGGTCGGCGCCGCGACCAGCTCCATGACGATGAAGTCCTGGTCGCCGTCGTGGGCGATGTCGTAGACGGTGACCACGCCGGGGTGGCTGAGGCGGGCGGCCGCCCGGGCCTCCCGCGACACCCGGGCCCGCAGCCCCTCCCGTTCGGCCTCGTCGACCCCGCGGGGCAGGTCGACCTCCTTGAGGGCGACCTGGCGGGCGAGCAGCGTGTCGGTGGCCCGCCAGACCACGCCCATGCCGCCGTGGCCGAGCTCCTCGGTGAGCTCGTAACGGTTGGCGACGCGCCGGCCGCTTCCGTTGGTTGCCATCGACCGGAACGCTACCGGCTGCCGGGTCGGGTGGCCACGACCCCTCAGCCGAGCGGCTGGAAGGCCTGCTCGAACTGGCGGGCCAGGTCCTGGGAGGCGTCCCACTGCTCGGCCGGGACGATGAACTCGACGTTGTAGCCCCAGCTCCGGCCCTTGAGGTTGGTGTGGCTCACGTGGACCCGGCGGCCCTCCCTGACCGCCTCGTACTCGAACACCACCGCCCCCTCGCGGCCCGCGTAGGTCTGGTCCTCCTCGTAGCTGACCTCGCGGAAGTCCTCGAACAGCCCCGGGGCGGCCTCGCGGTAGTCCCGCGACGCCTGGGGCAGGGGGTTGGCCGGGTTGGTGGAGCGGACGGTGAAGACCCGCTGGGGGTCGTCCCGCTCCTCGACCACGGTGGCATTGAAGCTGTCCCTGACCCGCGCCCGGAACCCCGGGGGAACGCCGACACGGTTGTTGCCGCGCCGGTTCGTGAAGGCCGTCCACCCCTCGGGCAGACCGGCCGCCGCCGTGGTCGTCGGAGCCGCGGTGGTCGAGGGCGCCCCGGTGGTGGAGGCGGCCTCCCCGGTCGTCTCACTCCCCCGTGTCGTGGCCGCCCCCCCGGCGGTGGTCTCCGGCGCGGCGGCCGGGTCGCCGTCGTCGCCCGACAACAGGTTCGCCGCAACCAGCACCATCACCAGCCCAACCACCGCCAGCAGCCCGAGCACCGCAACCAGCCGCCCCCGCCCCCCACGCTCCACCACCGGCGCCGGCGGCAGCAACGGCCGCCCCGGTTCGCGCCCGGGCGGTCCGGTGGCCGCCGGTTCGGGCGTCGCCGGGCCGGGCTCGAACGCCGGCGCAGGCTCCGGCGCCGGCGTCCCGGCGGCCGGGAACCCGCCCTCGGGCTGCGCAGCCGGGAACCCGGCCTCCGGCTGCGAGGTCCCCCGGTGGGGGAGCGTAGCCGAGCCAGGAGCTGGGCGCTCCGGGCCGTCCACAGCCCCGGGCCCATCGCCCGCCCCAATCTCGGCCCCATCGTCCTGGCCCGCCTCGTCCCCGTCGCCCTCCCCCGCCGCGGCGGGGACGAACGCCGCGAGCGGGACCGTGCGGCCCGGGCCGTGGGTGGGGAGGACCTCGGTGGGTGGGGACGGGGCGGGAGTGGCCAGGCGGGCCAGCTCGGCCCGGAGCTCGGGGCCGGAGGGACGGGCGCCGGGGTCCTTGGACAGGAGGGCGGTGATGAGGGGGGTGAGCGGGCCGGCGCGGCGGAGGTCGCGGGGCGGCTCGTTCACGACGGCGGCCAGGGTGGCGATCGAGCTGCCGCGGTCGAACGGCGGGCCGCCCTCGACGGCATAGAACATCGTCGCCCCGAGGGCCCAGAAATCGGCCGGGGAGCCGCTCTCCTCGCCCTTGGCCTGCTCTGGGGCCATGTAGGCGGGCGAGCCGATGACCAGCCCGGTGGAGGTGAGCTGGGGGTCGCCCTGGAGCGAGGCGATGCCGAAGTCGGCCAGCTTGGCCGTGCCGTTGGCGGGGACCATGACGTTGCCGGGCTTGACGTCGCGGTGGACGATCCCGGCCTGGTGGGCCGCCTCGAGCGCGCCGGCGACCTGGGCGCCGATCTCGGCCACCCGCCGGACCGGCAGCGGCCCGTCGGTACGGACCAGGTCGGCCAGGGTCGGCGCGTTGACCAGCTCCATCACGATGAAGGTGCTGCCGCGGTCCTTGACCACGTCGTACAGCGTGACCACCCCCGGATGGTTGAGCCGGGCCGCCGCCCGCGCCTCCCGCATCACCCTCGCCTGGGCCGGGCCCCGCTCCTCCTCGGCCATGGTGGGCGGGAACACCACCTCCTTGACGGCCACCTCGCGACCCAGCACCGAGTCCTGGGCACGCCAGACGACGCCCATCCCTCCCCGTCCCAGGGGATCCTTGAGCGCGTAGCGGTTGGCGACCAGCCGGTCGGCGGCGGGAGACATACCGGACCACCCTACCCGCCGACCGCCAGTGCCAAGCGATCAGGTGGGCGGCGGCACGAACGACGCCTTGAACGCCTCGAACAGGGCCCAGCCGGCGCCCCAGTCGCGGTCGCGGGTGTGGATCGCCATGGCGACGTGGTGCCTCGGGGAGCGGACGCCCAGCTCCAGAGCGTGCCAGGTCTCGCCGTCCTGGTAGGTGAACTCCAGCAGGGCGGCGGGCAGGCCCTTGAACTGGGCCGGCTCCAGACGGGCCTGCTGGTAGCCGCCGCGCTCGCCGGCATGGGCGGCACCGGCCTGCTGCTCGAGGGTCACCGGGTCGGCCTGGGGATCCTGGACCCGGTCGATGCGCAGGAACGCCCCGGTGCTCTGGTCGCGCAGCTCGGTGCGGGGGCCGCCGTCGCTGACGAGCTGCCAGCCGGGAGGGACGGCGACCTGGTAGCCGGTGGCCGGGTCGGTGTGGACGGACCAGCCGGGCGGGACCAGGGGCGCCTGGGTGGTCGGGGTGGTGATGGGCGGGGTCGACGTGGTCGTCGGCGGGAGGGTCGGCGGCGGGACCGTCGCGGCCGTCGATGCCACCGCCTGGGAGCGCAGGCCGAGCGGGTCGCCGGTCACGGCCACGGCGACCGCGAACGACACGAGCGCGAGCAGCACCGACCCACCCGCGATCAGCAGCACCCGCCGCACCAGCGGGTCCATCGCCGCCCCGGCCCGCGAGTGGCGGGCCGGGCGGGACAGGGGGCTGTGGACACCCGCCTGCCCCCAACCGCCCCACGAGCTACGCTCCCCCTCCGGGGGACCTGGCACCGGACCGGGCGGGTGGCGCACGCCCGGATCCGCGGGAGCCGGGGCGCCGGGGTGCGCCGGGGACGGGGCGCCCCGACGGGCCGGGGGCGGGGCGCCCCGACGGGCCGGGGGCTTCGCGCCCGGGAACTCGACGAGGGTGGACGCGCTCGGGCTCCCCGCGAGAGGTTGGAGGAGTTGGCGGGTCTCGGCGATGCCCGGGCGACCGCCGGCGGGCTTGGTCAGGAGGGCGGTGAGGGTGGGGGCGAGCGGCCCGGCGTGAACGAACTGCCGGGGCCGGTCGGTGAGGATGGCGGCCGTGGTGGCGTCGCTGCCGTCGGCTGCGAACGGGGGCTCACCCTCAACTGCAAGGAACAGGATCGCCCCCAGGGCCCAGAGGTCGGCTGGGGGGCCGGCGGGGTCGCCCCGGACCTGTTCGGGGGCGAGGAAGGCGGTGGTGCCCCGGTCGGCTCCCGGGGTGCCGCGGAGAGTGCCGAGGCCGACGCCGGCCAGGCGGGCGCCGCCGTCGGCGGTGACCAGGACACAGGCGGGGCGCAGGTCGAGGTGGACCAGGCCGGCGGCGTGGGCCGCCTCCAGGGCGTCGAGGAGCTCCAGACCGAGCCGGGCCACCCGGCGGACCGGGAGGGGGCCGTGGCGGGCGATCAGCTCGTCGAGGGTGCGGGCGTCGACCAGCTCGCTGGCCACGTAGACGACGCCGTCCTCGACGACCACGTCGTCGAGCCGGACCAGGCCGGGATGGTCGAGCGCGGCCGCGGCCCGGGCCTCGTCGGCGACCCGCTGCCAGCGGGCCGCCTGGCCGGCCTCCTCCGGGTCCGGGCGGGCCGGGAGGCGGAGCTCCTCGACCGCCAGCGGCCGGCCGCCGGACACCTCGGTGGCCCGCCAGATCACGCCGGAGGGGCCGCGGCGCAGCGCGGTGTGCAGCGTCCAGCGGCCGGCGACGAGCCGCTCGGCGGCGTCGGGTGACATCGTGGATGGCCAACGATACGACCAAACCCCACACCGCCCAAAACCGCCGCTGAGCAGGCGGTTTGGTGCCACGACAGGTCGATTGGCCGGTGGTAGAGTCGGAGGGGACCCGGACCGGAAAGGTGACGAGGGATGCAGCGCCTGGGGACGCTCTACCGAGGCCGCGAGGGGATGTGGACCTGGGTCCTGCACCGGGTGTCGGGCGTGGCCATCCTCTTCTACCTGTTCGCCCACGTCGTCGACCAGGCCCTGCTGAACGTCTCCCCCGAGGCCTATGACCGGGTGATCGACACCTACCGCAACCCGTTCGTTGGGCTGCTGGAGATCGGCCTGGCCGTGGTGGTGATCTTCCACGCCCTCAACGGCCTGCGGATCATCCTGTTCGACTTCTGGTCCCAGGGGGTGGCCCGCCAGCGCCAGATGCTCTGGGTCCAGACGGCGCTGTTCCTGATCCTGGCCATCCCGCCGGTGATCGCCATCGGGGCCCACGTGGTCGAGGAGCTCTGAGCATGGCCGCCGACCTCACCCCGGCCCCGCTCCCCCGCTCCACCTCGGCCGACCGCCGCCAGCCCAAGCCCACCCGCGGCAACTTCGAGCTGTACGCCTGGGTGTTCATGCGCATCTCCGGGGTGCTGCTGGTCCTGCTCGTGCTGGGCCACTTCGGGATCATGCACGTGGTCGACGGCGGCCTGGACCGGATCAACTTCGCCTTCGTGTCCGGCCGCTGGGCCAACCCGTTCTGGCGGGTCTACGACTTCGCCATGCTCACCCTGGCCCTGGCCCACGGCGGCAACGGCCTGCGGGTGATCATCGACGACTACGCCCGCAGCGGCACCCGGCGCCTGCTCTACCAGAGCGTCAACGCCACCGTGATCGGCCTGACCTGGGCGCTCGGCACCCTCACGATCTTCGCCTTCACCCCCCAGCCCTCCTAGGAGCCCCCATGACCCAGCAGCACACCTTCGACGTGGTGATCGTCGGGGCCGGGGGGGCCGGCCTGCGGGCGGCGCTGGAGAGCTCGCGGCGGGGCCGGACGGCGGTGATCACCAAGCTGTACCCGACCCGCTCCCACACCGGCGCCGCCCAGGGCGGCATGTGCGCCGCCCTGGCCAACGTCGAAGAGGACAACTGGGAGTGGCACACCTTCGACACCATCAAGGGCGGCGACTACCTGGTCGACCAGGACGCGGCCGAGGTCATGTGCCGGGAGGCGATCGAGGCCGTCTACGACCTCGAGCACATGGGCATGCCGTTCAACCGCACCCCGGACGGCAAGATCGACCAGCGGCGCTTCGGCGGCCACACCCACCACCACGGCGCCGGGGCGGTGCGCCGCTCCTGCTTCGCCGCCGACCGCACCGGCCACATGATCCTCCAGACCCTGTTCCAGCAGAACGTCAAGCAGGGCACCACCTTCTTCGACGAGTACTACGTCCTCGACCTGCTGCTCGACCCCGGCGACGGCCGGGCCGCCGGGGTGGTCGCCTATGAGCTGGCCACCGGCGAGCTGCACGTGTTCCGGGCCAAGGCGGTGGTCTTCTGCACCGGCGGCTTCGGCAAGATGTTCAAGATCACCTCCAACGCCCACGCCCTCACCGGCGACGGCCCCGGGGTCTGCTACCGGCGCGGCGTGCCCATGGAGGACATGGAGTTCTTCCAGTTCCACCCCACCGGCCTGTACCGGCTCGGGGTGCTGCTGAGCGAGGCCGCCCGGGGCGAGGGCGGCATCCTGCGCAACGCCGACGGCGAGGCGTTCATGGAGCGCTATGCCCCCACCATCAAGGACCTGGCCCCCCGCGACATGGTCAGCCGGGCCATCTACACCGAGATCCGCGAGGGCCGCGGCGCCGGCCCCGAGGGCGACTACGTCTACCTGGACGTGAGCCACCTCGACCCCAAGGTGATCGACGCCAAGCTGCCCGACATCACCGAGTTCGCCCGCACTTACCTGGGCGTCGAGCCCAAGAAGGAGGGCGTGCCGATCCAGCCCACGGCCCACTACGCCATGGGCGGCATCCCCACCAACGTCAACGCCGAGGTGGTGGGCGACGCCGCCAACACGGTCATCCCGGGGCTGTTCGCGGCCGGCGAGTGCGCCTGTGTGTCGGTGCACGGCGCCAACCGGCTGGGCACCAACTCGCTGCTCGACATCGTCGTGTTCGGCAAGCGGGCCGGGGTCAACGCCGGCGAGTACGCCGCCGGGGCCGGCCACGCCGACCTGGGCGAGGACCCGGCCGGGGCCGTGGCCCGCATGCTGGGCGACCTGGCCGCCCACCCCCAGGGCGAGCGGGCCGCCGCCATCCGGGCCGATCTCCAGGCCGGCATGGACGACAAGGCCGGCGTCTACCGCACCGAGACCCTCCTCAAGGAGATGGAGGTCGAGCTGGCCTCGCTGCGCGAGCGCTACGCCCGGGTCTGGGTCCAGGACACCTCCCGGCGCTACAACACCGACCTGCTGGAGGCGGTCGAGCTCGGCTTCCTGCTCGACCTGGCCGAGGCCCTGGTCGTCTCGGCCCGGGCCCGCACCGAGAGCCGCGGCGGCCACTTCCGCGAGGACCACCCGGCCCGCGACGACAAGAACTGGCTCAGGCACACCATGGCCCTGCGCACTGACGGCGGGGTCAAGCTCGACTACAAGCCGGTCACCATGACCCGGTACGAGCCCATGGAGCGCAGGTACTAGCGGCCGACCCGCGCGGCCGCCGACTCCCAACGCCGGCCGACGGTCACGTGGCCGGCGGCCGCGGCCAGCCCGATGCGGGGCATGTCGCCGTAGATGGCCTCGTACCGGCCGGCCGGGACCAGGTAGGTCTCGTGCCAGATGCCGACGTCGCCGGAGGCCTTCACGGCCCGGTTGAACCACCGCCAGGCCGGGAGATGGAGGCTGGCCGGGTCACGGGCGAAGCGCTCCAGGTGCTCGAAGCTGCGCCAGTACTGCACCACCGCGGGGCCGCCGAACATCAGGCCCACGCCGGCCCCGAGTAGCCCGCGCTCCGGGTCGCGCTGGAGCTCGCGCAGCATCCGCGGCATCGCCGTGTACACCGGCAGCCAGCGGTGGAGCCTCCAGGGCCGGTTGAGCCGCATACCGATGAGGAAGACCACGAAGTCGCCCTCGATCTCGGCCGAGTACCTGCCCGGATGGATCGTTGCCATGCCGTCGCCTCCTCCTGGTCGACGTCCCGTGCCGGGGTGCGGGAGCGACGCTAGGAGGCGGTCGTGTGCCGATCGTGTGGGCATCGTTTCTCCGGGGTGCGGCCGCCCCCGGGCGCTCGGTAGGGTGGAGGCCCAGGCGCGCCGGGCGCCACGACCGACGGAGCGGGACGCATGCAGGTGACCTTGCGGGTGCGCCGGTTCAACCCCGAGACCGACAGCGAGTCGCGGATCGAGACCTACGACGTCCCGGCCGAGCCGATGGACCGGGTGCTGGATCTCCTCCACTGGGTGAAGTGGAACGTTGACGGGTCGCTGACCTTCCGCCGCTCCTGCGCCCACGGGATCTGCGGGTCGGACGCCATGCTCATCAACGGGACCAACCGGCTGGCCTGCAAGGTGCTGGTCCGCGAGGTCGGCGACCAGATCACCGTGGAGCCGCTGCGCGGCCTGCCCGTGAGCAAGGACCTGCTGGTCGACATGGAGCCGTTCTTCGCCTCCTACCGCGAGGTCCTGCCCTACCTGGTCAACGACGACCCGGCCCCCGACACCGAGCGGCGCCAGTCCCAGGCCGACCGGGAGCGCTTCGACGACACCACCAAGTGCATCCTGTGCGCCGCCTGCACCACCTCCTGCCCGGTGTTCTGGGCCGACGAGGAGTACTTCGGCCCGGCGGCGATCGTCAACGCCCACCGCTTCATCTTCGACTCCCGCGACCAGGGCGCCGCCCAGCGCCTCACGGTGCTGAACGACAAGGAGGGCGTCTGGCGCTGCCGGACCACCTTCAACTGCACCGACGCCTGCCCCCGGGGCATCAAGGTCACCCAGGCCATCCAGGAAGTGAAGCGCGCCCTGCTGTTCCGCAAGGTCTGATCTGGCGGCCGCCAGGCCGCGGCTCGCGCCTCTATGGTGACGACACCCTCACCGCAAGGAGGCGATCGCCATGGCGGTCGAGCAGGCACAGGTCGACCAGGCCAAGGTCGACCGGGCTCGGCGGCCGGCCGCGCCGCCTGGGCGACGAGCGGGAACGGGCCCGCAGGGCGGTCACGGCCCGGGTCCGGGACGCCCACGGCCGCATCGAGCAGGCCCATCCCGGCCTCGGCCGCCACCTGCGCGAGACCATCTCCACGGGGACGTCGTGCGCCTACGCCCCGGCGGCGCCGGTCGACTGGGAGCTGTGAGACCGGTCGCCGGCCAGGGCCACGAACGTCTCCTCGAAGCTGGCCCGGACGGCCGCGACCTCGGCCGGGACGCCGGCGTCGCCGAGCAGCCGGTGGACGGCGGCCGGGTCGACGCCGGGGACGCGCAGGGTGCGGCCGACCAGGCTGACCGGGAGGCCGGCGCTGTCGAGGGTGGTGAAGGCCGCCTCCCAGCTCGGGGTCCGGACCTCGGCGGCGGTGGTGTCGCCGACGATCTCGGCCAGGGAGCCGGCGGCGGCCATGCGGCCGGCGGCGAGCACGACCAGGCGGTCGCACTGCTCGGCCTCGGCCAGATGGTGGGTGGTGACGAGCACGCCCGCGCCCCGCTCGGCGCTGGTCCGGATGGTCTCCCACAGCCGGGCCCGCTGGAGCGGATCCACCCCGGAGGTCGGCTCGTCCAGCACCAGCAGGTCGGGGTCGTGGCCGAGGGCGATGGCGAACGCCGCCCGCCGCCGCAGGCCCAGCGGCAGGTCGCGGACCAGGGTGTCGCCGGCCTGGGCCAGGTCGCCCTCGAGGACGGCCCGGCGGCTGCCGTAGGCGGCGGCCGAGAAGGCCAGGTTCTCGGCCACGGTGAGGTCCTCGTAGAGGCCGAGGGACTGGGGCACGTAGCCGAGCCGGGCCCGGGTGCGGCGCGACGGCGGCTCGCCGAACAGCCGGACGCGGCCGGCGGTCGGGGCCAGCAGGCCGAGCAGCATCCGGATCAGGGTCGTCTTGCCGGAGCCGTTGGCTCCGATCAACCCGACCACCTCGCCGCCGGCCACCGTCAGGTCGACGCCGTCGACGGCCAGCAGCTCCCCGAACCGCCGGGTCGCCCCGGCGGCGGCGGCCAGCTCGGCGGCGGCCGGCCGGGTCATGCCGCCCACCGCTGGTCCTCCCGGAGCTGGGCCACGATCACGGCGTCCTCCAGGTCGAGGGTGACCGGGCTGGTGGCGGGCGGGACCGAGCCATCGGGCGACCAGGCCCGCCAGCGTGCCCCCCGGCGCCAGGAGGGCAGGTCGCCGGGTCGCTCCGTTCCCTCCACGACCAGGCCGGGGGTGGCGGCGAGGATCTCCTCCGGGGTGCCGGACAGCAGGCTGCGGCCGCGGTCAAGGACCAGCACGGTCGCCGCCCGCTCGGCCTCGTCCAGGTAGGTGGTGGCCACGACCACGGCCGCGCCGCCGGCGGCCGAGGCGGCCAGCAGGCGCCACAGCTCGGCCCGGCTCACCGGGTCGACGCCGGTGGTCGGCTCGTCCAGGATCAGGAGGTCGGGCTCGTGGGCGACGGCCATGGCCAGGGCCAGCTTCTGGCGCATGCCGCCCGAGAGCTGCCCGGCCAGCCGGTCGCGGGCCTCGGCCAGGCCGGTCCGCTCCAGCAGCCCCCCGACCCGCCGCTCCAGCTCGCCGGGGTCGAGGCCGTAGGCGCCGCCGGAGAAGCGCAGGTTCTCGTCGACGGTGAGGTCGGTCCAGACGCCCGGGCCGGCCGAGACGTAGCCGAGGCGGCGCTCGGCCGGGCGGCGGACCGTGCCCGCGGCCGGCCGGACCGTCCCGGCCAGGGCCCGCAGCAGGCTGGTCTTGCCGGCGCCGTCGCCGCCGACCACGGCCGCGACCGTCCCCGGGGCCACCGCGAAGGTCACCTCCTCCAGGGCCACGGTGGGGCCGTAGCGGACCCCGAGGCGCCGGCAGCCCCAGGTCTGGCCGCTCACCGGGTACCTGCCCTGGTCGGGGCGGCCTCGTCCTGCACCGCCTCGGCCTCGTCGGCGCCGTGGCCGCGGCCGGACGGGGCCAGGTCGCGGCGGAAGCGGGCGATCGAGGCGCTGAACACGACCGCCCCCTGCACGGCCAGCATGGTCAGCGGGAGCAGCAGGGCCTCGAACGGGGCCCCCCTGACCATCACGCCCCTGGCCAGCTGGATGAACCAGGTGAGCGGCAGCAGGTAGCCGATCCAGCGGACCCCCGGGGCCATGGCCTGGAGCGGGAAGATCAGCCCGGACAGCAGGATCTGGGGGAGCATGGTCATGATGGCCAGCTGGATGGCCTGGCCCTGGGTCTCGGACACGGTCGAGATGAGCACGCCGATGCCCACGGTGACGAACAGGAACAGCAGGGCCCCGAGGGCGAAGACCAGCGGTGAGCCGGCGAAGGGGACGTCGAACAGCACCCCCACGGCCACGATCACCGCCAGGTCGACCACCGCCACCCCCAGGTACGGCAGGAGCTTGCCGCCGAGCACGTCGCGGGGCCGGAAGGGCATCACGGCCAGCTGCTCCAGGGTGCCGCTCTGGCGCTCGCGGACGACCCCGAGGGCGGTGGCGATCGTGCCCACGAACACCAGCACCACGCCCATCAGGCCGGGGACCATGATCGCCGAGGTCTCAAGGCCCGGGTTGAACAGCACCTCGGGGGCGGGCAGCCCGGGCCGCCCCCGCAGCTCGGTCACGACCGCCCTGGCCGAGAAGAGGTCGGCCCCGTCGACCAGCACGTCGGGCCGGCCGGCGTCGCCGGCCACCAGCGCCACCGCCGCCTCGGCGTCGCGCAGGGCCTCGACCGCGGCCTTGCGGCCCTCCCCGGGAGCGACCCGGACCACCTCCAGCCGTTCCGGCAGGGCGGCGGCCACCTGCTCGGCCCGGGGGCCGACGACCACCGTCCGCACCCGGTCGACGTCGAAGCTGGCGGCGTAGCCGAACACCACCAGCAGCAGCACCGGCATCAGGATCATCATGGCCAGCGTGCGCCGGTCCCGGCGCAGCTGGCGGAACTCCTTCATGGCCATGGCCCACATGCCGGCGGCACCTCCGTGACCCGGAATTCATCATCGGATGAAGTCTACGATGAATGAAATCCTCGGGCAAGACGCCGGCGGAGCCGGCGGAGCAAATCAGAAGGAACTCCAATAAAGAGGGCGCCGGCTCGCCGGCGCCCTGCGACCAGCGCGACGCGCTGGTCGCTCGGTCCTCGTCGGCTTCGTCCTCGCGCATGACCTTGGTCGGCGGAAGCTCGCCCGTGGCCCGCTCCCAGAGCTTGTCGACCAGCTTGCGGGTTGCCAGCACCGCGACCGCGGTGAGGACCGCGAACGCGACCCGCTTGATCAGCTTGCGGGCCTCCTCCGGCGCGCGCTCGGAGAGCTTGGCCACCTTGTCCTCCATCTGCTTGCGGGTCTCCTCTACCTCCCGGGCGGTTGCTGCTGAGGTTTCCCCCACGTGATCTCCTCCTTCAGCTCGTTGGCGGTCGTCTGGAGCTCGGCCTTGGCCTTCTCCGGAGCGACCTTGGAGGCGGCCAGGCGCTTCTTGCCAACCAGCGCGAGCACCGCGACCACGATCAGCAGCACCAGGGTCACGATCGCGAACCCGAGCCAGCGCGGGCCGCCGATCGCCTCACCGATGGTGTAGAGGAGGAAGCCGAAGGCGTACAGCCCGAGCACACCGGCCGCGACGAGCAGGGCGCTCGCCTTGGCGCTGGCGGTGAGCCCCTCCTGGAGCTCCTGCCGGGCGAGCAGGATCTCCTGCCGCACGAGCTTGGTCGCGTCGTCGGCGATGCCCTTCAGCAGCTCACCGGTGGATGGCTCCTCGGTGGGCGCCGGCCCGGCTGGCCGCGTGGTCGCCGGCGCGCCCGAAGGCGGGTCCTGGATTGCCAAGGCAGTCCCCCCTTACCGTCGTCTCGTTGGGGTCGTGGGACGGCGAGGCCTGCCGCCCCACGACGTTCCTACCCCGCCGCCGCAAGAGTTATCGCACATCACCGGGGGCGGTGCAGTCGATGGCCGGTCGCCAGCATGGCCGCCAGCCGGGCCACCGCCGCCCTGGTGGTCGGGGTCAGGGGGCGGTCGGCGGCCTCGTGCAGCGGCACCCAGTCGAGCTCGCTGTGCTCGGACGGCTCGCGGTTGCGCGGCTCGCCCTTCCAGGAGGTGACCACGAACCAGGCGTCGGCCCGGTCGCCGTCGTGGAAGCAGCCGAGAGCGGTCGGGTCGAGCGGCTCCACCCCGGCCTCCTCGGACGCCTCGCGGGCCAGGGCCTCCAGCAGCGACTCGCCCTCGTCAGGCTTGCCGCCGAGCCCGTCCCAGGCTCCCGGGTAGCGGCGGCCCTGGCCGCGGGTGCGGCGGCCGAGCAGGACCCGCGGCGGGTCCGGGTCGAGCAGGAGCATGGCCCCGCTGGCCGCCTCGGCGAACGGCACCTCGCGGACGGCGGTGGACGCGCCGACGGTCGCGGTGGCCAGCGGCCGCCACACCCTGTCGGGCGCCTCGCGCATGAGGGCGAGCTCGCGGACCGGGAAGGCCGCCCGGAAGCCGGCGAGCTCGGCCGCGGCCGCCTCGATCCGCTCCTCGGGCCGGTCCTGGAGCACGGTCACGTGCGGATGGAACGGGTGGGTGCGCCGGTCCAGCGGCGACTCCTGGAGGGCGACCTCCAGGTCGTGCAGGGCCGGCCCGCCCTCGCGCACGGCCAGGTAGGCGACCGGGGCGTCGGGCAGGAAGGTGGCGGCCCCGTCCAGCTCGACCGCGAACGGCACCGCCTCGGCGGCCGCCCGCTCGACCAGGGCGGCCGCCCGGGCCAGGTCGCGCTCGGCCACCGTCTGGGGCGGCACCAGGGTCAGGTGGGGCACGATCCGCCCGGCGGCCGGGTCGCCCAGCGCCCGGCGCCAGGCCTGCACGTGGATCCCGAGCGGTTCCGGCAGCCGCGCGATCACGCCGAGCCGCACCCTGGCCATGGTGAGCGCCCGGTCAGCCGCTCGACCGCGGCAGGAAACCCATGCGCTCCTTGGCCAGGGCCAGGTTCTCGCGGGCGATCGCCTGGGCCCTGGCCGCGCCCTGCTCGAGGATGGCCATCAGGCGGGCCGGGTCGCCGCGGAGCTCGCTGTAGCGCTCGCGGACCGGGGCCAGGAAGGCGATCAGGGCGTCGGCCAGGTCGCCCTTGAAGTCGCCGTAGCCCCGGCCGGCGTAGGCCTGCTCCAGCTCCCCCACCGCCTTGCCGGTGGCCACCGAGAACAGCTCCAGCAGGTTGGAGATCGCCGGCTTGTCCGGCCGGGCCAGCACCTCCCGGCCGGAGTCGGTCACGGCCGAGCGGACCTTGCGGCGGATGGCGTCGGGCGGGTCCAGCACCTCGATCCGCCCGGCCGGCGACGTGCTCGACTTCGACATCTTGGCCGTCGGCGCCTGGAGGTCCATGACCCGGCCGCCGACCTTGGGGATGTAGGCCTCGGGGACGACGAAGGTGTGGCCGAAGCGGGCGTTGAAGCGCTCGGCCACGTCGCGGGTCAGCTCCAGGTGCTGGCGCTGGTCCTCCCCCACCGGCACCCGGTCCGCCTGGTAGATGAGGATGTCGGCGGCCTGCAGGACCGGGTAGTTGAAGTAGCCGGCGGGCAGGGGGCCCTCCCCGCCGGCCTCGGCCTTGGCCTTGAACTGGGTCATGCGGCGCAGCTCGCCAACGGTCGCCAGGTGGTTGAACAGCCAGGCCAGCTCCGTGTGCTCGGGCACGTGCGACTGGACGAACACGGTGCAGACGTCGGGGTCGAGCCCGCTGGCGAGCAGGATGGCCGCCACCTCGAGCGTCCGGTCGGCCAGCTCCTCCGGGTCGTAGGCCAGGGTGATGGCGTGCAGGTCGACCACCGGGTAGAAGGCCTCGAAGTCGTGCTGCATCTCCACCCACTGGCGGAACGCCCCCACGTAGTTGCCGAGGTGGGTGTTGCCGGTGGGCTGGACGCCGGAGAGGATGCGCGGCACGGAGGGTTCCTTCGTATTGGGGTCTTGCGACGGTGTGGGTTGTACCTTACCGTGGCACGCCGTGACCGCCACGCTGCTGACCCGCAACCGCGCCCTCGACCACGGGTGGGTGGTGACCTGCGCGTGTCCGTGGGCTCGGCGGTCGTGCCGTGTGACGACATAGCTCGCGTGCTTTCCGACCGACCGGGCCTGGGACAGGAGAACCCGAGCGTGTCGAGAGGAGCTCGCCTGTGGCGGCGACCGCCACCACCTGGCCGCACGGCCTTGCCCCCCAGCCAGACGCACCCGACCTCGCCCGCCTGAACGGCCTGGCAGCCGACCGGCTGCTGGCCTGGGCCATCGAGACCTACGGGCGCCGCTTCGCCGTGGTCACCAGCTTCCAGGCCGAGGGCATGGTCGTGCTCGACCTGGCCCGCCAGATCGACCCCGGCGTGCGGGTCCTGACCCTGGACACCGGGCGCCTGCCCGAGGAGACCCACGAGGTCATCGAGGCGGCCCGGACCGGCCTCGGCCTGGAGGTCGAGGTGATCACTCCCGACCCGGCCGACGTCGCGGCCATGGTCGCGCGCCACGGCCCCAACCTGTTCCACAAGGACCCGGCCCTGCGCCGGCTCTGCTGCCACGTCCGCAAGGTCGCCCCCCTTGACCGGGCCCTGGCCGGGGTCGCGGCCTGGGCGACCGGCCTGCGCCGCGACGGCGGCCCGGCCCGGTCCGGGATCGGCAAGGCCGAGCTGGACGACGCCCACGGCGGCATCGTCAAGCTCAACCCGCTGGCCGACTGGACCCGCGAGCAGGTCTGGGCCTACATCCGCAGCCACCGCCTGCCGGTGAGCTCGCTCTACGCCCAGGGCTACACCTCGATCGGCTGCGCCCCCTGCACCCGCCCGACCCGTCCCGGCGAGGACGAGCGGGCCGGGCGCTGGTGGTGGGAGGCGGACGCCGACCGCGAGTGCGGCCTGCACACCCGGCTGGCCGGCGCCGCGGCGGCCACCCCCGGCGACCGCTTCGACGCCGCCCTCGGGCGGCTGCGCGCCGACGTCAACGCCCGCACCTGGGAGACCTCCAATGGCTGCTGAGGACCGACGCAACCGCAACGAGCAGATCAAGGAGGCGCTGGACCCGCTCGACCTGCGCCCCCGCATCGACCGCTACGCGCGCCAGGGCCTGGCCTCGATCGACCCCGACGACCTCAACATCCGGTTCCGCTGGTGGGGCCTGTACACCCAGCGCCCGGCCTCCGACGGCCATTTCATGCTGCGCATCCGCATCCCCGGGGGCGCGCTCTCGAGCGACCAGCTGGCCGCCATCGGCCGCCTCGCCCAGGTCCACGGGCGCAACCTGGCCGACGTCACCGACCGCCAGAACATCCAGCTCCACTGGATCGTGATCGAGGACGTGCCCACGATCCTCGACGAGCTGGACCGGATCGGCCTCAGCAGCCTCCAGGCCTGCGGGGACACCGTCCGCAACGTGCTCGGCTGCCCGGTGGCCGGGGTCGACGCCGGCGAGTGGTTCGACGCCACCCCGGACCTGCTGGCCGTCGAGGCCCGCATGGCCCGGACCAAGGAGTTCTCCAACCTGCCCCGCAAGTACAAGATGTCGGTCTCGGGCTGCCGCCACCGCTGCGCCCAGCCCGAGGTCAACGACCTGGCCCTGGTCGGCCACGTCCACCCCGACGGCCGCGAGGGCTTCGACCTGCTGGTCGGCGGGGGTTTGTCGTCCAGCCCCCGGTTCGCCGACCGCCTTGGCGTGTTCGTGCCCCGGGCCGAGGCGCCCGAGGTGGTGGCCGCCGCCACCGCCGCCTACCGCGACCACGGCAACCGCGACAAGCGGACCCGGGCCCGGATCAAGTTCCTGCTCGCCGCCTGGGGGCCGGAGCGCTTCCGCGAGGTGGTGGAGCGCGACTACCTGGGCCGCAAGCTGGAGGACGGGCCGCCGGCGCCGCCGGCGCCCGACGCCCACCGCGACCACGTCGGCGTCCACCGCCAGCGCGACGGCCGCAGCTACGTCGGGGTGGCGCCGCTGGTCGGCCGGACCGACGGCGACACCCTGGTCGAGGTGGCCGCCCTCGCCCGGGAGCTGGGCGGCGGACGGGTCCGGCTCACCACCCAGCAGAAGCTGGCCGTGCTGGACGTGCCCGACGAGCGGGTCGACGAGGCGGTGGCCCGCCTCGACAAGCTGGCCCTGCCCGCCTTCCCCAGCCAGTTCCACCGGGGGGCGATGGCCTGCACCGGCCTGACCTTCTGCAAGCTGGCCCTGGTGCCGACCAAGGAATGGGCCACAGTTCTGGTCCGGGAGCTGGAGGAGGCGTTCCCGGACTTCGACGCCAAGGTCCGGCTCAACGTCAACGGCTGCCCCAACAGCTGCGCCCGCTACCAGCTGTCCGACATCGGCCTGGCCGGCGGCGAGTCCGCCGGCCAGGGCAACTACCAGCTCCACCTGGGCGGCGACCTGGGCGAGGGCCTGGCCTTCGGCCACCGGGTCCGCGAGCGGGTCCCGGCCACCACCACCGGCGCCGTGGTCACGGGCCTGGTCGCCGGCTACCTGGCCGGCCGCGAGACCGGCGAGTCGCTCCAGTCCTGGCTGCGCCGCCAGCCACCCGAGACCCTGGCCGCCATCTCGAAGCCGGAGGGGTCCGGGGAACCCCGGAGGGGTGCCGCGGTGGGTCGGGCCCCGGTGGAGAGCTCGTGATGGCGTTCGCGTACCCGGTGCTGCTGGAGCTGGCCGGCCGGCGGGTGGTGGTGGTCGGCGAGTTCGCCGTGGAGGCCGGCAAGGCCGAGGGCCTGCTGGTCGCCGGGGCCGAGGTCACGGTGATCGCCAAGGGCCCGGAGGCGGCCCTTGACCGGCTGGCGGCCGACCCCCGGGTGACGGTGCACCGGCGCGGCTACCGCGGGCCCGCCGACCTCGACGGGGCGGTGCTGTGCGTCGCCCACGCCGCCGAGGCCGGGGTGCGCGACACCATCGCCGCCGACGCCCGCGCCGCCGGGGTCCTGGTCAACGTCATGGACGACGTCCCCAACTGCGACTTCGCCGCCCCGGCGATCGTCCGCCGGGGCGACCTGGTCATCGCCGTCGGCACCGGCGGCCGCGCCCCCGCCCTGGCCGGCCGCGTCCGCGCCGAGCTGGGCGAGCGGTTCGGCCCGGACTGGACCGAGCTGGTGGAGGTGGTCGGCCGGGTCCGCGCCGCCACCCTGCCCCACCTGCCCGACTTCGAGGACCGTTCCCGCCGCTGGAAGGCCGCCCTCGACCTGGACGAGCTGGAACGGCTGATCGCCGCCGGCCAGGCCGAGGAGGCCGCCACCCGCCTGCGCGACCGCCTGCTGGAAGGGCTGGGATGGTGACCGGGGTCGTGTACCTGGTCGGGGCCGGGCCGGGCGACCCGCGGCTGCTGACCCTGCGGGGGGCGGAGGTGCTGCAGCGGGCCGACGTGGTCGTCTACGACCGGCTGGCCCCGGCGGCCCTGCTCGACCTGGCCCCCCGGGGGGCCGAACGGGTCGACGCCGGCAAGGCCCGGGGCCGGGTCGCCCTCTCCCAGGAGGAGATCAACCGGCTGCTGGTCGACCGGGGCCGGCGCGGGCTGACCGTGGTCCGGCTCAAGGGCGGCGACCCGTTCGTGTTCGGCCGCGGCGGCGAGGAGGCGCTCGCCCTGGCCGAGGCCGGGGTGCCGTTCGAGGTCGTCCCCGGGGTCAGCGCCGCCGTGGCCGCCCCCGCCTACGCCGGCATCCCCGTCACCCACCGGGGCCTGGCGGCCAGCTACGCCGTGATCAGCGCCACCCTGGCCGGCGGCGCCCCGGCCGACCTGGCCGGCACGGCGGCCGCCGCCGACACCCTGGTGCTGCTCATGGCCGCCGAGCGCCTGGCCGAGGTCTGCACCCAGCTGATCGCCGCCGGCCGCCCCGCCGGCGAGCCGGCCGCCGTGATCGCCTCGGCCAGCACCGGCGCCCAGCAGGTCGTCACCGGCACCCTGGCCGAGCTGGCCGCCGGCGGGATCGAGGTCGACCCCCCGGCCACCCTCGTCACCGGCCCCCCGGTCGCCCTCGCCGGGTCGCTCGCCTGGTATGCCCCCGGCGAGCCCGCCAGCCCCCTCCCGGCGGCGACCCGGACCTAGCCGGTCACGCCGGACCCCCAACGCCCTGGCCGGGCCGGCCGGAGCCCCCACCCCGGCCGTTGGGGCCCCGACCGGGAGGGTAGCCGACCCGGGGATGCGGTGGGCTCGGCTGTCCACAGCCCCGGGTTCAATCCCCGGGTTCAACCCGGGCTCAGCCGCGGAGCTGGCGCAGGACGTACTGGAGGATGCCGCCGTGGCGGTAGTACTCGACCTCGTTCGGGGTGTCGATCCGGACCCGGCAGCTCAGCTCCTTGTCGTCGGCGCGGACGGTGACCTCGCGGGGGAAGCCGTCGGCGCCGGCGCCCTCCAGGCCGGTGATGTCGAAGGTCTCGTGGCCGCTGAGGCCGAGGGACTCGACCGTCTCGCCGGCCGGCAGCTCCAGGGGCAGGATGCCCATGCCGACCAGGTTGGCCCGGTGGATCCGCTCGTAGCTCTCGGCCAGGACCGCCCGCACCCCGAGCAGCATCGGGCCCTTGGCCGCCCAGTCGCGGCTGGAGCCCGACCCGTACTCCTTGCCGGCCAGGACGACCAGCGGCACCCCGTCGGCCTGGTAGCGCATGGCCGCGTCGTAGATGCTCATCTCCTCGCCGTCGGGCAGGTGCAGGGTGACCCCGCCCTCGGTGCCGGGGGCGAGCCGGTTGCGCAGCCGGATGTTGGCGAAGGTGCCGCGGATCATCACCTCGTGGTTGCCCCGCCGCGACCCGTAGGAGTTGAAGTCGCGCGGCTCCACGCCCTGCTCGGTCAGGTAACTGCCGGCCGGGCTGTCGCGCTTGATGACCCCGGCGGGCGAGATGTGGTCGGTGGTGACGCTGTCGCCGAGCACGGCCAGGACCCGGGCGCCGCGGATGTCGGTCAGCGGCTCGGGGGTGGCCGGCATGCCGTCGAAGTAGGGCGGCCGCCGCACGTAGGTCGAGGCGTCGTCCCAGGCGAAGCTCTCCCCCGTCGGCACGTCCAGGATGTTCCAGCGCTCGTCGCCCTCGAACACCTGGCCGTAGCTCTTGCGGAACATGTCCGACTGGACGGCCCGGCCGATCAGCTCGGCCACCTCGGCGCTGGACGGCCACAGGTCGCGCAGGTACACGGGGTTGCCGTCGGGGTCCTGGCCGAGGGGGTCGTCGAGCAGGTCGACGTCCATCGTCCCGGCCAGGGCGTAGGCGACCACCAGCGGCGGCGAGGCCAGGTAGTTCATCTTCACGTCCGGATTGATCCGGCCTTCAAAGTTGCGGTTTCCGGAGAGGACAGCGGACACGGCCAGGTCATTGTCGGCGATGGCCTGGGAGATCTCCTCTTCCAGCGGCCCCGAGTTGCCGATGCAGGTGGTGCAGCCGTAGCCCACCAGATAGAAGCCCAGCTTCTCCAAGTACGGGGTCAGGCCGGATTTGTCGTAGTAGTCGGTGACCACCTTGGAGCCCGGCGCCACCGAGGTTTTGACCCAGGGCTTGGAGGCCAGCCCCTTCTGCACCGCATTCCGTGCCAGCACCGCGGCGGCAAGCATGACGGAGGGATTCGATGTGTTGGTGCAGGAGGTGATGGACGCGATGGTCACGGCACCGTGGTCCAGTTCGAACCGGCGGCCGTCCGGCATCGACACCTCCACCGGATTGTGCGCGCAGCCCGAATCCGGGTCGGTCCGGGTCACGGTCATATGCGGGGCGTTTTTGACCTTGCTGCCGGCCTCCGTGTACGTGGGCGGATCCGAGGCCGGGAAGGATTCCTCCACGGCCTCGTCCACGGTGGCGCCTTCGGCTTCCACGCTCTTGTGGACATAGTTTTCCAGGTCCCGGTGGAACTGGGCCTTGGCGTTGGTCAGCGACACCCGGTCCTGCGGCCTCTTGGGGCCCGCGAT
>DASUPQ010000833.1 GCA_036280995.1 Actinomycetota bacterium
CCGCCGAGGACGAGCTCGCCGAGCCGGCCGAGCCGCTCCGCCGCGCGCTGCTGGAGCGGTACGTCGCGGCCTTCGAGACCGCTGACGGCACCGCCCTCCAGCAGCTGCTGCGGGAGGACGTGGAGCTGGAGATGCCGCCGTTTGTGACCTGGTTCGCTGGTCGGCGGGCGGTGGTGCGGTTCTTCGCCTCCCAGGTCCTGACCGGGCCGGGCCGGTTGCGGATGGTCCCGACCACGGCCAACGGGCAGCTGGCGGCCGCGGCGTACCGGCGCGGTCGCGACGGCGTCTACCACGCCCACGCCGTGCACGTGCTCTCCCTCACCCCGACTGGGATCGCGCGGATCGTGGTGTTCCTGGATCCGGCCTTGTTCGCCGGCTTCGGCCTGCCCCTGTCGGTGGGACCATGATCGACGCCCAGACCAGGGCGGTGCCGGCCGACGCGTTGGGGTTGCTCGAAGCCGCGATCAGCTACGCCCTGGGCGCCGTGCAGGCCGTCACCCCACCGCGGCTGCGCGGTCCGACACCGTGCGTGGAGTGGGACCTGTGGACGCTGCTGCACCACCTCAACGACGCCGTCGACACGCTTGGCGAGGGCATCGACACCGGGCACATCGACCCCCACCCGACCGAGGGGGATGGCGGCGCCGGGGGCGGGGGTGATCCGGCCGCGACCTTTGGTGACCGGGCCGGCAGGCTCCTCGGCGCCTGGCGCGCCGCCGGCTGCCGCGGGCGGGTCGTCGCCATCGCCGGCCACCCGCTGGCCGCCAGCGTGGTGGCCGCGACCGGGGCCATCGAGATCGCCGTCCACGGCTGGGACGTCTACCGGGCATGCGGGCAGGCACGGCCGATCCCGCCGGCGCTGGCCACCGGCCTGCTCGCGATCTGCCCGGTGCTGGTCACCGAGGCCACCCGCCCCCGGCTGTTTGGGTCCCCGGTCGCCGTGTCGCCCCTGGCCAGCCCCGGCGACCAGCTGGTTGCCTTCCTCGGCCGCAGCCCCCAGGCCTAGCCGCGCACACAACCAGCGGGCACCCGCGGCCGGTCGTCGACGGCGTCACGGCGGCCAACGGCGCAGCCTGCCGCGGCCTCGCCGATGAGTTCCGCGCCTCGCCCGGATCTTGTTTCCAGACCGACCGCGCAGTCGGTGCCGAAACTCCCAACGGAGGACGGAGATGCTGCTTGCGAACAAGAACGCCGTGATCTACGGGGCAGGAGGGGCCATCGGGGCCGCGGTCGCCCACGCCTTCGCCCGCGAGGGCGCGAACGTGTTCCTCACCGGCCGCAACCTGGCGGCGCTCGAGGTGGCGGCCAAGGAGGTCACCGCCGCCGGCGGATCCGCCGAGGCGGCGGCGGTCGACGCGCTCGACGAGCAGGCCGTGGAGCGCCACGCCGACGCCGTGGTGGCCAGGGCGGGCAGCCTGGACATCTCCTTTAACGCCATCGGAATCCCCCAGGAGGGCATCCAGGGCACCCCGCTGGTGGAGCTGTCGGTCGCGGGCTTCGGCCTCCCGGTCGCCACCTACACCACCGCCCACTTCCTGACCGCACGGGCGGCGGCGCGGCGCATGCTCACCCAGGGCTCGGGGGTGGTGATCCTCACGCTCACCGCCACCCCGGCCCGGCTGGCCGCCCCGCTGGTCGGCGGGATGGCAGCGGCGTGGGCGGGGGTGGAGGCGCTGACCCGCGTCCTGTCGGCCGAGCTGGGGCCGCATGGCATCCGGGTCGTGTGCCTGCGCCCGGACGCCATCCCGGAGACCGCCACCATCGAGGTGGTCTTCGGCCAGCACGCCAACGCGCTCGGGATCGCCGCCGAGCAGTTCCAGGCCATGGCCGAGGGCCTGACGCACCGCAGGCGGCTTCCCACGCTGGCCGAGGTGGCCAACGCGGCGGCCTTCGTTGCCTCGGACCAGGCTAGCGCCATGACCGGGACCGTCGTCAACCTCAGCGGCGGCACCCTGGTCGACTGATCCACGACATCACCTGCTGGCGATGACCGAGAGTGTCATCGGTGAACCCACCACTGCCCACCCCGACCAGACAAGGAGCGCACACCATGCCGGTTGCCTACCTCGACGTCCCTCCCGGCCTTCCCGCCGACGCCAAGAAGCCGCTGGTGCAGGAGATCTTCACCGCACTCGATGAGGCCTACCGCGTCCCCGACACCCGGATCTTCGTCCGCGAATGGCCGCCCGAGAACGTGAGCCAGGACGGGCGCCTGGACGGCGCGCCGCCACGACCAGTGGTATCGCTGGAGGTCCCGCCGGGCATCAGAGTCGACGCCAGGCGCAGCATGGTCGATCCGAGAACCCGGTCATCCTGCAAGCCATGGAACAGGCCGCGGCAAGCCAAAGAAAGGGAACTGCGGAGCCGCGGCCTCTTGTTCACCCCTTTCCGGAGCCAGAGATGACCGGAAAGGGAGGCCCGATGAGAAGCAAGGACCCCAATCAGGTTGCGGCGCGATACGTGGCGATCTGGAATGAGGCGGACCCGGAGCGGCGCCGCGAAAGGGTCGCCGACCTCTGGAGCGAGGACGCGCTTCACCTGCTGCAGCCGCCGCAAGAGGCCTATGAGTCCGCCCAGGGCTTGCAGCTCGCCCCGCTGTTCCAGGCCCGGGGCCACGACGAGCTCGGGGGAAGGGTCACCAGTGCGTACGAGCAGTTCGTCGCGACCGGCCAGATGTCGTTCAGGCCGCAGGACGATGCCAGCCGCATCGGCGACGCGGTCAAGTTCCGCTGGGAGGGCGTCTCCCCGAGCGGCGAGGTCCTCGCGGTCGGGCTCGAGCTCGTCCTCCTCGCTCCCGATGGCCGGATCCAGACCGATTACCAGTTCATCGAGAGCTGAGCGCGCGCAGCCCGCTCCGTGAGCCATGCGTGACAGCGCGGGATCGTCACCGGGCCGGCCAGTCCCGCAGGCTAGATCCGTTTGATGGTCGCCAGCCAGGCCGGTGCGCCGTCGTCGTGGTCTCTCGTCGGAACCCGGTCCGGTTCGATGGCGGCGACCGACGGGCGATCGCCTTCGCGCGGTCATCGCCCACGACGGCGTTCATGCCCTGACCATGCGCCGCCTGGCCGCCCGCCTGGGCGTCGTCCCCGGCGCCCTCTCCCCCCACCTCACCAACAAACAACAACTCCACGACCTGGTCCTGGACAACGTCCTGGCCGAGATCGACCTCCATGCCGCCCACAGCCCGCTCGGGGGTCTTGGTGGCCGACCAGCGACGGGACCCGCCCCTCCGGGTACCGATTCAACGGTCGCGTGGCGAGTATGTGAACATCGTTCTTGACAGTTGAACAGTGTTCAATGTATGGTGGGGGTACTCGGCAAGTGCACCCGCTGCACGCACCCGGACTGCGTTGTCCCCGAGCCGGCGGCCGCCGAGCGGCCAAGGACGAGGGAGAACCAGATGATGCTCAGAACCCAGTGGTACCCGTTCGTGGACCTGCGCAGCGCGCAGGACGAGCGGGCCCAGGACCAGATGGACAGGCTGTTCGCCCAGGCACTTGGCCTGCACGGCCAGTGGCAGAGCGCGACCGGGGCCAGCACCCGGGCCTGGGCGCCAGCGCTGGACATCTCCGAAGGCAAGGACGCCTATCGGGTGACCGTGGAGCTGCCCGGGGTCAAGCTCGACGACCTGGAGATCATCCTTGAGGACGGCCTGGTGACCATCCAGGGCGAGCGGCACTTCGCCCATGACTCCTCCGAAGAGCAGTTCCACCGAGTCGAGCGCTCCTCCGGCGCCTTCCGCCGCTCGATCACCCTGCCCGCCCATGTCGAGCCTGACGCGGTCGAGGCTTCGATGGAGGACGGCGTGCTGCGCATCCTGGTGCCCAAGGCCGAAGAGGCCAAGGCCAAGCGCATCCAGGTCACCCCCGGCGGCCAGATGGCGGCCATCGCAGCCAGCTCGGCCACCAGCTGACCATCCCAGAGTTGCTCGCGGAACATCCAACGCATCCGCCTGGCAACGGCCCCCGGCGGTACCGCCGGGGGCCCCTACCAAGCTGCCGAACCCGCTCACGAGAGGACTGCGCGTTGGCTGCCACCGTGCTCGTGGCCGACGATGACGCCGACATCGTTCGCTTCGTGGAGATTTATCTCCGGCTAGAAGGCTTGAGGTCGTCACCGCCCGCGACGGCCCCGATGTGCTCGCCAAGGCCATTGCCGTCCACCCCGACCTGGTGCTGCTCGATGTCCTGATGCCCGGCCTCGACGGCTACGCGGTCTGCGCACAGATCCGTGCCGATGCGACCCTGGCCGCCATCCCGGTGATCATGGTGACCGGCAACTACGTCTTGGCCGATGTAGAGGCGGCGCGCCGGGTTGGGGCGGACGACTACTTGGTCAAGCCGTTCGACCCCGCAGTCCTGCTCGACAAGGCCAAGACCTTGCTGGGGCGGGCGACCGTCTCACCCACCCTTCCTGGTGGCCGCTGCGGCGACGGTCGCCGCAGCCGCTTACCCATCCGCTGAGGACCCGGCTACGGAGCGGGCGACAGCGCCCGCGGCGGACGCAGCCCACAGCGACGCCGGGTCGGCTCGATCCGAATCGTTCTGGGGAGAGCGTTGCGTCGGGGGTGCGCAGTTAGCTTCGGCCTGACCGTGATGTGTGAAGGGACGGGATGCCCACGCTGTGCCAGCCGGCGATGTCTTACCGCCCAGGTCGTGAAGGCTTGGGCGTGCCAGAGATTTGCCAGAAAACTGCGCAACACGCAACCTCACCCCGCCCTACGACACCTCCCTCCAGAGCGCCTCTGACCTGGGTGGTTGTGCGGGGACGTGGGGTGACGCACGGCGTTGTGAACCACCCGCGCATCGATGGTAAGGATGGGGTCGCCGGTTCGATTCCGGCGGGGGGCTCCACACCAAGGCTGACCAGCGGAAAGGCTGGCCAGCGTCCTTCCCTTCCTGGTTGGGGCCAGCACGTAGCAGTCGGGATGTGGCCCAAGGCCATAACCTCTCTCGATCAGTCATCGGCCCTCTGAGCAGCACCTTTGCTACCAGGTAGTCTGGCTAGCACTCAGTGGACTGGGGCACAGCGGTTGAAGAGCACATCCCTGTGTCATGGCATGTCCTAACCGGTAGCCACCGGCATCACCGATGCGGATGTCTAGAGAGAACGTCGCTGAGGGTTCGATCTTTGCGCCGTCAAGGTCGGGCAACGGGGTTACGATCGGCAGTGCCGTCGATGCCGGGTACGGGATGCCGGGTACGGTAGGACCACAGCCGCGTGGGCGGCGCCGGGAAGGCGTCGACCTGGCCGCCGCGGGACCTCGCGGCCTAGGAGGTGGCAGCGATGTCGGTGGTCACCGAGCACCTCGAGCAGCGAGGCTGCGTCTTCGAGGTAATCCCGCATCGACAGGCGTACACATCCGTCGACGAGGCACGGGCCCTCGGCATTGAGGTCGGCGAGGTGCTCAAGACGTTGGCGGTGCGGACCGGGTCCGGGTACGCGTTGATGGTCATTCCCGCCTCGCATCGGCTGGATCTGCACCTGGCCCGCGAGGCGCTCGGTGATAGCCGGGCTCGTCTGGCCAGCGAGGAGGAGCTTGGTCGTGACTTCCCCGACTACGAGCTGGGTGCCCTACCCCCGCTCGGGGCGCTGCTCGACGCGCAGGTCTATGTCGATCCGGAGGTGCTGGGCCACGACACCGTGACGTTCGCGGCCGGCACCCAGACCGAGTCGGTCAAGATGCAGACCCAGGAACTGTTCGGGTCCGGGGGGTTCACGACCATGTCGCTGGTCAAGCAACCGGAACGGGGCAGCGACGATCGGACCTGGTAGGCGGCGGGCAGCCCAGCAGGCCGTGGCAGGCGGCGGACAGTCAGCGTGTGATGATTTGTTGCGGACGGTCCCGGCGGCGGGCGCAGCTCTTTCATCAGGCTCCCAGCCCGCGCAGAATGAGCTGGTGAGACCGCTGATGCAGGTCCATGGCCGCCGCCCGGCGGCTGCCACAGGTCCCGCGTCAGTGCCGTTGGAGGAGGCGCGGCAGATGACCGGCACCATGCATGTCGCCGACCACCAGGGCGACACCACCCACACCTGGGACACCACCGACCCGAGCACCGTCCAGGAGATCGAGGCGATCTTCCGGGAGGCGCAGGCGACCGGGCGGCTGGTGTACCGCCAGACCGGGGACGGCAGCGGCGAACAGGTGCGCTTGGCCACCTGGAACCCCGAGGAACATACCGAGCTGTTCGTCGCCCCGCGACTGGCTGGCGGCTAGCGTTCCGGCATGACCGCAGAGACCTGGTGGGTGGCCGGGACGGCCGCCGCCGTCGTCCTCGTCCCCTGCCTGGCGATCCAGCTCCGCCGTTCCTGGGCTGGGCTTGTGGCCCGGCGCCAGGCCAGGCTGCGGGCCGAGGCGTTGCTGTGGGCCTGGCTGTCGCCCGCCCAGCGGAAGCAGTACCGGGCGCGGCGCTGGTTTGAGGTTACGACCCCCTCCGGTCGTCGCTACCGGATCCTGCGAGGTGGGGTCGTGCGGATCGATCGGCACGGGTCTGGCTACTGCATCGAGGCGACCTCGCCGGTCCCGGTGGCCGATGAGATGCTGGCCAACAAGCTGCTTTTGGAGACCGACGAGCGCCGCTTCCTGGCCACCGCCCACCGCTTCCCCTACCGCTGAACAGGCGGTACGACATTGCAGGGCTCGAGTGGCCCGGGCTCGAGCGTGGTCTGGAGCGAACGCCCATCAGCCGTAGCGGGAGGATCCAGTCGGTCTGGCCTTGCTGACCACGCCCCTGGTCGGAGACCGGTCTACGCCGCCCGAAGGCCACTGGCCTGTCGACGGTGGTTGGTCCGCTGCCGGGGGTCCACCGGCTCCAGCACCGCCAGGAACTTCGCCACGGCGGACCGGTAGCCTTGCCCGGGTGGTCCGGGCGGACGTGGCGGAGGTGGGTCGTGGGACGGCTGACCGGCATCGACACCGTGCTGCTGCTGGACCTGGACGGCACGCTGTACGTGGGCAGCCAGGTCGTGCCCGGCGCCCCCGAGACGGTGCGGTGGGCTCGAGAGGGAGAGACGCCAATGGCCACAGACAACGCGATCAACAGCTTCACCCTCGACATCGACCAGCTGGGCTGGACCGGCCAGGACCTGCACCGTCCCGAATCGGTGGTCGCCGAGCCGGACGGGACGCTGTGGACCTCTGACGGCCGCGGCGGGGTAACCCGCATCGACCCCGACGGCGGCCAGACACTCCTGGGCGGGTGGGGCGGGGAGCCCAACGGGCTGGCCATCGACCCCAACGGCAACCTGGTCACCGCCAACATCGCCCTTGGGCGGGTACAGCAGATGACCCGCGACGGCCAGATCTCCACCGTGCTGGAGGAGGTCGACGGGCAGCGCACCACCAGCGCCAACTTCGTGTTCTACGACCGCTCCGGGCGGTTGTGGCTGACCTGCCTGACCCGCGAGGACCACTGGTGGCCGGCGGTCGCCCATCCCCGCCCGGACGGGTTCATCGTGCTGGTCGACGACCGCGGCGCCCGGATCGTGGCCGACGGCATCTACGCCACCAACGAGGCCCGGCTGGACGCCGACGAGACGTATCTGTACGTCGCCGAGACCATGAAAGCGCGCATCCTGCGGTTCCCGGTCCGCTCCGACGGGTCGCTGGGCGAACGGGAGGTGTTCGGCCCCGACGGGCTGGGCCTCGGCGGGTTCGTGGACGGGTTCACCTTCGACGCCGAGGGCAACCTGTGGGTCACCACGGTGGTACGCAACGGCATCGGGGTGCTGACCCGCGACGGCGACTGGCATGTGGTCCTGGAGGATCCCCGCGAGGACGTGCTGGCCGCCTTCGTCGACAAGCTGGCGGCGGGCGCGGCCACACCCGAGGACATGCTGGCCGCCGCCGGGCCGCGGCTGCAGTTCCCGACCAGCGTGTGCTTCGCCGGCCCAGACCTGCGCACGGCGTACGTGGGCTCGCTGGCCATGTCGCGGCTGCCCACCTTCCGCGCTCCCGTCCCGGGTCTGCCGATGAGCCACTGGTCCTGAGCCATCCGAGCGGAGCCCGCGGTCCCCCTCCTCGGCCAGCATCGCCAGCGCCAGCTCGCGGCCGAGCAGATCATCCGCCCGAACCGCCAGGCTGGGCGTGGCCGCACTGCAACAGCAGCTCCGCATAGCCGGTCCGGGCGGTTGGTAGCACGGCGACGATCGGCAGCTCCAGCCCCGCCGACGGCCGCCCCGGGTTTATGCGCCCACCATCTGGGCACCAAGACCTGAACGACCGCGCCTGAGGCGACGGAAGACATTACCCATGGCCGAGCTGCGAACACCCGCGGCTGGGTCGGCCGGCGACCAGCCCGAGGCGCTGCTCGCCGAGTACGAGGCAGAGAAGCCGGCCCGCCATCTGACCGGTCCTGCCCGGCTGGTCGTGTCGGCGGCCGGGGTCGGGTTGTCCTGCTACGCGATCTGGTGGGTGCTGGACCCGCAGCCCGCCCAGCGGTACCGGATGACCTTCCTGGCCGTCGCCCTGGGTATGACGTTCCTGGTCTACCGGCCCTGGACGCGCCGGCGGGCGGGAGGGGCACCGGCCGGCGAACCCGGGCCGGACGAGCGGCCCGAGCGACCCGGGAACGGGCAGCCCGACAATCCGGGGGTGCTCGACTGGGCGCTGGCCGCCGCAGCCGTCGTCGTCATCGCCTGGCCACTGCTCGACTTCGATGCGTTCGTGCGCCGTGCCGTGCGGCCGACCACCACCGACATCGCCCTGGGTCTGGCCGCCATCGCGCTGGTGCTGGAGGCGACCCGCCGTACCATCGGCTGGATCCTGCCCGCCATCTGCCTCACCTTCCTGGCCTACGCCTACTACGGCAACCTCATCCCCGTCGGGTACCTGCTCGGCCACGTCGGCTACGACGTGGACCGGCTGGTCGGCCAGACGTTCATGGGCGTGGAGGGCATCTTCGGCGTGCCGCTGGACGTGGCCGCCACCTACATCGTGCTGTTCACCATCTACGGGGCGGTGCTGGAGTACTCAGGCGCCGGCCGCTACTTCATCGACGTGAGCTTCGCCGCCTTCGGCAGGTCAGCGGCGGCGCCGGCCCGGACCGTGACCCTCGCCGGGTTCCTGCTCGGGACGGTGTCAGGGTCGGGGGTGGCGACCACGGTCACGCTCGGCTCGGTGGCCTGGCCGGTGCTGCGCCGGGCCGGCTATCCGCGCGACCAGGGCGGTGGGATCCTGGCCGCTTCCGGCATCGGCGCGATCCTATCGCCGCCGACCCTGGGCGCGGCCGCGTTCATCATCGCCGAGTTCCTGAACGTCAGCTACCTCCAGGTGCTGCTGTTCGCCACCATCCCCACCGTCCTGTACTACCTGGGCATCGTGCTGGCCATCGAGGCCGACTCCCGCCGCTTCCGCACCCGGGCGGTGGAGCTGGACACGCCGCCGCTCGGTCGCCTGCTGCTGCGCTGGGGCTATCACTTCAGCTCGTTGTTCCTCATCGTGATCCTGATGGCGTTCGGCCTGTCACCGTTCCGGGCGGTGCTGTACGCCACCGTCGCCGCCTTCCTGCTGTCGTTCCTGGACCGCTCAACCTGGATGACCCCCAGGCGCACGTGGGAGGCGCTGGCCGCTGGCGCCATCGGGGTGCTGCCGGTGGCGGCCACGACCGCGGCCGCCGGGATCATCGTCGCCGTCGTCACCCTGACCGGGCTCGGGCTGAAGGTCAGCTCGATCATCGTCGACCTGGCTGGCGGCCGGCTGGGGCTCGCCGCTCTCTACTCGGCCATCGCCGTTCTCGTTCTCGGGTTGGCCGTGCCGGTGACCGCTTCGTTCATCATCGCCGCGGTGATCATTGGCCCGGCCCTGACCACCCTGGGGGTGGAGCCGTTCGCGGCCTACATGTTCATCTTCTACTACGCGGTTCTCTCCGAGGTGAGCCCGCCGACCGCGCTGTCGGCGGTGGCCGCGGCGGCCATCACCGGCGGCAACCCGTTCCGCACCATGATGCTCACCTGGCGGTACACGCTGCCGGCGTTTCTTGTCCCGTTCGCGTTCGTGCTGTCACCGCGCGGCGAGGCGCTGCTGCTGGAGGGGCCGGTGGGCACCATCCTGCTGGCGCTGGCCGTGTCGGTGGTCGCGGTGGCCGCGCTGGCGCTGGCCACCGGCGCCTGGCTGGCCGGCCCGGCCGGCTGGCCCGAGCGGGTCCTGGCCGGCCTTGCCGCCGTACTTCTGCTGTACCTGGAGCCGGCCGCGATCGGCGCCGGGCTCGCCCTGGCCGCGGCCGCCGTCGCCGTCCACCTGCTCACCCGCCGACGGCGGGCGGCCGGCGGTGCGGCACCGGCCGGGGAGGCGGGCCGGCCGGTTGGGGAGGACGCCAAGCCCAGGGGACCTGACGAGACCGACGAGACTGATGAGACCACCGAGGCAAGGAGGCAACCATGAGAGGCTGGCGGCGGTGGGCCGTGCCCACCCTGGTCGCGCTGGTGGCACTGGCCGGCTGCGGCGGCGGCGGGGGAGGAGGCGGAGGCGGCGGCGCCGACTCGCGGAGGCTGTCGATCGCCACCGGAGGGACCGGCGGCGTCTACTTCGTCTACGGCGGCGGGCTGGCCAAGCTGATCACCTCGTCGCTGGAGGGCTACGAGGCGACCGCCGAGGTCACCTCCGCCTCCGTCGACAACATGACGCTGATCGCCGACGAGAAGAGCGCGCTCGCCTTCACCCTGGCCGACACGGCGAGCGACGCCGTGCAGGGCCGCGGCTCGTTCAAGGAGCAGGTACCAGCCCAGGCCCTGGCCCAGCTGTACACCAACTACACCCAGGTGGTCGCCACCGCCGGCAAGGGCATCGAGCGCATCGAGGACCTCAAGGGCAAGCGGGTGTCGGTCGGGTCGCCCAATTCAGGCACCGAGGTGATCGCCCTGCGCATCCTGGAGGAGGCCGGGATCGACCCCGAGGCCGACCTTCGCCGCCAGCAGCTCGGCGTGGCCGAGTCGGTCCAGGCGGTCAAGGACGGCTCGCTGGACGCCTTCTTCTGGTCGGGTGGGCTGCCCACCGGCGCCGTCACCGACCTGGCCACCAGCCGCCGGATCGTGCTGCTGCCAACCGACGAGTACGTGCAGCCGCTGCGCAGCCAGTACGGCGAGGTCTACGCCGAGACGGCCATCCCCGGCGGCACCTACAAAGGCGTCGCCGAAGGAGTGAAGGTGATCGGGGTGCCCAACTACCTGGTCGTCAACCGGTCGATGAGCGAGGACCTTGGCTACCAGCTCACCAAGCTGCTGTTCGACAAGAAGCCCGAGCTGGTCAAGGTCCACCCGGAGGCCAAGAACCTGGATCTGGAGACCGCCCAGCAGGTCACGCCGCTGGAGCTGCACCCTGGCGCGCAGCGGTATTACCAGGAGACGGCCGGCTAGGCCGCCGGCGATGGCCGCCGGGCGCCGCCGCTGGCCGATCGCGGTCGCCGTGCCACTGGCGCTGGCCGCCGCCGCGGGACTGCTGCCCCAGCGGGCGGTGGTGACGGTGACCGACGCCGATGGTCGGCCAGTGGCGGCGCGGGTCCTGCCGGCTCCCGGCCGGTTCGAGCTGCGCTATCGCCACTCCTACTACCGGGTCGAGGCGGCTGAGTCGTTCGTGGCCGCCCCGGACGGGGGCTTCCGACTGGTAGCGGTCGGCTCGCCGAGCCAGGCCGTGCTCGACTACTACGGCCTGACCGGGCGGACGCACCGAGAGGGCGGCTGGCTGCGGCTGGAGCTGCGGCAGCCGCAACGCTTCGAGCGGCTGCCGTTGGTGGCGACTGGGCTCGGCCGGCGCACCCTTGTCGTCGGCGGTCAAGCGGTACCGCTGGCGCCCCCCGGCGGAGAACCGGCCCACCTGATGATCGCCATAGAGCGGCGCCCATGGCTGCTCACCCTGCGGGCCGGCCCTGGCCCATGACCCCTCTTGAGGCTGTGCACCCGCGCGGGCCGTCCGTGCGGCTTGCGTGAACCGCGGCGCCGTCTGCTCCGACAATTAGGCATGAGCGCGAACCCCGACCGGGTGCCGACCGACGCCGAGCTGCTGGCGGCGGTGGCCGAGGGGGACTCGGAGGCGTTCGGGGTCCTGTACGACCAGCACGCCCCCTGGCTGCTGGTGCGGCTGCGCCAGCGCACAACCGACTCGGACCTGGCCGACCAGGTCGCCCAG
>DASUPQ010000834.1 GCA_036280995.1 Actinomycetota bacterium
CGCCGTTCCTGAGGAGTCCGCACCGCGTCACTCGGCGGTGCTCCCCGCGGCCACGATCGCGCTCGTCCGCTTTGCCCTGGTGGAAGTCGAGCAGCCGGCCGAAGAGACCCCGGACCCGTTAGGCTGCCGACTCCAGATCCATGACACGGACCACACCGGGTGACGCGCGTCCATCACACTGGCGATACGGCGCTTGGCACACCCAAGACGGCATGAGGCCCGAGGGGGCTTGCCATCCAGGCCGTGCGTCGATCCTAGGGCCACCAGCGCGCAGCACGGGGCTCCTGGGGGGCGCCTGTGCGCCCCGGACGGGAGAAGTCCGGGGCGCACAGTGAGCCCCGGGTGTCGGAGGAACACACGGGCTCAACCGTGGACTCGGTTCCATCTGCTGTTGGCGGGAAAGAGGACCGTGTTGGCGGATCTGAGGGGGTGACGAGGTGGGACAGGGACGCCTGTCCGTCGGGATCTGGCGCGCTGAGCGCCGCCGCAGACCCCCGAGCGAGTCAGACCGCGAGGGCGTCGAGATAGCTGATGTCTCCCGGCGGGAGGCCGGCCAGGGCGAGGGGAGCCTGGCCGGGGTGCCGATACTTCCGCTTGCGTTCGCTCCGATCTTGAGCGGGCTCGAAGTTGTGGTGGATCGCCCAGAGCAAGGCCGCCCGCTCGAGGCGCTGCTCGGCGCCGTGATTCCGGCCATGGCTGGAGCGGAGGCGGAAGTCCCGCCAGAGCCACTCGGGGGAGGCGCGGCCCAGGCCCTGGTTGTAGCCGCAGCGGTAGTAGCGCGCCGCCTCAAGGTGCACGGCCACCAGGTCGGCGAGCGCCTGCCCGAGCTCATGCGCGGCCAGGCGGGCCAACGCTGCCTGGACCTCGGCCTCGGTCGTGGCGTCGTACACGCTGCGGACCAGGTCGATGAGCATCCGCCGCGTCTGTGTGGCCGCGCGCCGTGCCGCGGCCCCCGCCAGCTCCGTCGCCGCGACCGCCGTGGCCACCGCGGCCGTCAGCGCACCGCTCAGGCCGCGCCACAGATGGAACACGCACCGCTGATGACTGACCCACGGCAGCACCCGCCGCCGATAGCTCTCCAGCCCGGTCGCGCCATCGCTGGCGATCCCGCGTAGCTCGCTCAGCACCAGCCCGGCCTGCTCCGCGCGCATGAACAGCGTTGCCCAGGCCGCCGTCCCCTCCCCAGCCACCACCACCGGCGGCCAGACCACCCCGGTCACATTGTCCACCAGCGCCAGCACGACCCGCTTGGTTCCCCCACGCAGCCGCGCCCACAGCCCATCGGTCGCCATCTGGCCGGAGCTCTCGACGCCGACCAACTGCTCACGGACGGTCGCGGCGGCTGTGGCCCCCGCCTGATCCAGCCACCGCTCGACCGTGCTCGCACTCAGATGGCAGGCGTGCGCGTCCGCCGGCGCCGGGTCCAGCGGCCGCCAGACCTGCCACCGCTCCTGCTGCCCCAGCCACGACCGCAGCACCTCCGCCGTCCGACGCGTCGACGTCCCCAGGTGCTGCCAGTGGTCGATCGCGCTCCGCTTCACTTCGCGCGCGTACCACCCACCACGCACCAGCAGCGCCGACCCTTCCGAGTACGTCCGCTCACACCCACGGCACCGATGCCGCTGCACCCGCACCGCTGCCCGCCCGCTCAAGAACCACGGCCGCCGCGTGTAGCTCCCCCACTTGCAGGTCTGCGTCTCCCCGCAGTGCGGACACCGCCGCCACTCCCAGACCTTCCGACCCGCCAGCGCACGCAGCCCCTGCAGAAATGCTCGCCCACGCTCTACGATGTTCATGGACTCTGAGTCCTCGGGGTGAGTAGTGACCTCCCTATGGTCTCAGAGTCCTTCCGTTCTGTCACCCCGGCGCGTGCTCTTCACCAACACACTCCGGAACCGAGTCCTGCGCCGGGTCAGGGCCATTTCATCAGAGACGGCCGGTGGTGATGACGAGCAGGGCCGCCTCGGCTGGTCGCGCGGCATACGTGCGGAGCGCGGCAGCGATGTTGGCGGCCCCGGCGGAGCGAAGGAGGCTGATGGCCAGATTGCGGCAGGCAGCGAAGGTGTGAGCGACGGCGCCGCAGCGCATCTGGGAGCGGTCTTCATCGAAGGTGACGTCGCGCACGTGATGGAGGCGATTCTCGATCCCCCAGTGTCCCCGGGTCAGGGCCAAGAGGGCCTTGGCGTCGGCCTGCTCGGGAGCCAGACTGGTGACGAAGTAGCGGACCTCGACCTCGGTGGCGATGATTCGGCCGCGCCGGACCTGGAGGCGATGGCGCTCGACGCAGCAGAGCTGAGCCAGGTGGGGCCAGGGTGTCGCATGCGTCCCGGAGCTGCCGACGTAGGCGTTCTGCTCCGGGTCAGCCAACGCCCAGGCCAGCCGCACCTCACGCCGACCGTGGCGGGCCTTCGGCGCGGCCTCGAGGAACCAACTGAGCCGCCCCCCGCGCTCGGCCAGCTCACGCGCGAGCCAGCGCGGGGGGACCGTCACCCCGGTGGGCAAGCCGTCAGGCTGACGGTCAACCTGCATCCAGGGGGGAAAGGGCCGCTTCGGCATCGGCGAGCAGCGCGGGCTGGTTGCTGTCGATCGGGAAGAGGTAGTCGCCACGGTCGGTGACGATCTGCTCGGAGATGTCGCGCTGCGTCAGCAGCGCGTCGGCCGTGACCACCCGCCCGGCGATCGGCACCTGCTTCAGCAGCGTTTTCGCCGCCGCCAGCTCCTGCCCCTTGCCAGCCGCACGGACCTGACCCAGCACCACCCCAGAGGCGTGTGCATACGCCGCCACCAGATAGGTGCCGGGCACGCTGTCCGGCTCGTCCTCCCGCTTCGGCTGGCTGCCGCGCAGCACCTTCCCATCGATCGCGACCGCCGCGGGCACCCGCGTCCTGCCCGGCGCGGCTGGCGCATCCCCCGTGCGCTCCAGCCACGCGCCAAGCGCGGCCTCGAAGGCGACGACGTCCAACTGCTTGTACAGCCGATGGAGCGTCGCCACGCAGGGACGCCGGCCGGGCGGCAGCCCCAACGCCTCCAACAACGCGGGATCATCCTCCAGCCGGTCTCGTCCCCACTGCGCCACCGCCGACTGGCTCCGCGCACCGCACAGCAGGGCCACCACCGTCTGTTGGAGCAACGCGACCAGCGGCATCGGCTCGTGCCCAGGCCGCCACCCGTACGGCCGCCGGGGGTCCGGCACCCCGGCCAACGCCTCCGCCAGCGATCCGGCCGCCGGCGCCTCAATCACCGGCACCACCTTCCGCTTCCGAAACACCACCCCTCCACGCCACACCCCAGATGACTGCTTACACTACCTCAGTACGTCATCTGGTGAAAAGGCCCTGGGGTCGTCGGTCGCCGATCGGCCGGCGTCTGCCGTCCGGCCGAGAAACTCGGCGATCAGCTCGAGCTCGGCCTCGGTGTACCCGTCGCAGATCTCGTCCATCGAGCTGTTCATCCCTGAGTAGAGGCCCAGGATCTCTGGGACGCGGTCTGGTCGGGGCCGGATCACCACGGCACGGCGGTCTGACGGGTCGCGGTCGCGCGCCACCCAGCCGCCACGCTCCAGCCGGTCGAGAATGCCGGTCATGGTGGCGGGGTGAAGGCCGGCTCGCCTGGCAAGGGCGGTCGGGCTGAG